>CAKPRX010000090.1 GCA_934183135.1 uncultured Prevotella sp. | reverse complement strand
GCGATGGTCATTAGAATCGTAATGACCATCGCGAGCAAAAAAATGACCATCGCGGCGACCCCGAAAACCATCCTCGTCAGAGCCGAAAATAGCGATAAAAAAGGCGAAAAACGCCCCCATTTTGTAAAAGGTTGTTACTTTTACGGTTCTCGCTGTGCTCAGAAATGGCTCCAATGGCCTCGGAAATCGTCCTGGTTGGTCGAATTTTTACGGAAATTATGCCCCGAAAAACGGGCGTTACGACTGTATATTTATACATTATGCCCTCAAGTTTTGCATAAATATACAGCCGCGTGTAAAGGTTTTTCGCATAGCCTGCGTGTATGGCAATGGCCGTGGGCAACGGTTTCCCCCTGCTTTGACGCTGCGCTACTGTTATAGAGAACGGCCCCCGGCATCCACACGGGGAGCCGGGGGCCGATGGCTAATACACGGGGCGATTACAGGGCAAACTTATAGCCCAGGGTAATCTGGAATACGCTGTTGCGCCAGTCTACATCGCGGTACACCTTGGTAAGGCCCAGGTTGTAGCGGCCGTCGAGCACCACCTGGCCAAACTGATAAGACAGGCCAAGGGGCAGAGAGAGGTCTACACTCTTGGCATTGGTGCCGTCGTCGTCGACGTTGAAGCCCAGCTGCAAGCCTGTCTTCAGGGCGAAGTTCTTAGCAACATAGAAATTGAACACCACGGGGACATTGAGATAATCCAGCTCGAGCGAGCCATGGTCGTCCTTGGCGCCCTGCATAGAGTAAAGCAAGCCGGTATTGAAACTTACATTCCTGGCCACGCCATACTCTAACTCGGCACCCACTACGGCGCCTACACGCGAGTCAGAATTGGTAACATTGGTAAGGTCGGCTATACTCAGACCCACCTTGGGCTGAATGGTAAGCTGTCCTACACGGTTCTGCGCAACGGCTGTCAGCGACACTATCGCCAGCACAACCACTAACAAAATCTTTTTCATGTTCAATTAGGGTTTTATGTTAATACTACGGGCATGGCCCTGAGCCTGCCCACTTCTTACATCTCTAACAATGGCGGCTCCCTCCATCCCGGCATGAGCCTGCCTTAATGTCTGAGGTGCCTTGCACGACTACAAAGATAGGCACTTTTAGCATGGAGCATCAAGTTTTTTGAGTACATATAACTAAAAACGGGCTGTTTTTAAGATTTGATAACGCTATGAGTGCCGTCCAAGCGCCCCAGATACCTGCGGCAGCCCGGCAGACCGACCGGCAAGCTGCCCCACACAGGCGCAGGGGTCACGGTGGGATACAAGCAGAAACGGGCGCACCGCCAAGCGGCACGCCCGAGTACTGTCTATGCGATGGATAGTTAGAGACTGAACTTATAGCCTACCGTTATCTGGAACACGCTGTTCTTAACATCGCTGCCGTCGTACACCTTGGTAAGGCCCCAGTTGTAACGGCCGTCGATAACGAAGTTATTGTACTGGTAAGACAGGCCTACGGGGATAGACAGGTCTACCGTCTTGGCCTCAAGACCTATGCGGTCGCCGCTCACGCTGCCCGTAACGCCATTAGCGCTGGCCTCGACAGAATTGTTCACATTGAAGCCAGGCTGCAAGCCCAACTTTACGGCCAGGCCCTTGGCTACATACACGTTGGCCAGGATGGGCACATTGATATAGTCGGCCTTGAGTGTTCCGTTTCCATCGTTATTCTTGCATCCCTGCATCGAATAGAGGGCGCCAAAGCTGAGACCGAAGATGTCGCTCACGCCGTATTCTACCTCGGCACCGACGGCAACACCACAGCGAACCTTGCTGTCATCGAGCTTCTGATAATCGGCGATGTTAAGGCCCACCTTAGGCTGGATGGTCCACTGCCCTACTTCATTCTGAGCAAAAGTGGCTACAGAGGCCATCATCATTGCTACTACTAAAAGTACTTTTTTCATGTTTTTTCCAATTTTGGGTTTAACTTAAAGTGCTCTTCTCATTAAGAGCCACTGCAAATATAGTTACTGAAACGTAACCGACCAAGAAAAAAACCAGAAAAAGCACGCGCGCTGTCCTAACGGGCGCACAAATTGTCCTGTATTTACGTGTCGGGACATATACAGGAAGACCCAAAGCGGTTTCAGCCGAGAAAAGAAATGCAATGCGCTGCATTTTTCTGCTATTTCAAGTGCAAAAATGCAGCGCGCTGCATTTTTATTACCCTCACGGACAGTGGGATGATGGCCGTAAATGGGAACTTAGCCGTGAGAGCTAATGCCAAGCGCAACGAGGGCCCGAGCTTGATAACTGCGGCAAATAAAAAGGGCGCCGAGCCAAAGCCCAGCACCCCAATTAAAAGATTGTTATATTAGGTAAGTGTTTTAATCCAAACCTCTATCGTTTTCAAGCTGCTTACTGGAAATACAGATACAATCCGGTAATGCCCGCATAGCCATATCGCCATGACCAGTCATTAGCATTCAGGTTGAGTTCGTATTTCACATAACGGCAGTTGACAGCGCCATAGAGCACATAAATGTCAACATACTCGTCATTCCTTACAGACTTGTGGTCTGAAGTATTGCCAAGCTCGGTCCATTTGCTATTGTCAGCGCTTACAGATACTGTATAGTTGTTGACTGCATAGCCATCGCAGCCGAAGCCTACGATACCCTTGGTCTCCTTGAGATCAAGCACGAACGAAGCCTTGTCACCCTTGTTAGAGAATGCCCAACGGGAGCTCCAGCCACCAGCAAACAAGTCACCGTACTTAGCAGGATCCATGTTCTCGGCAGAAACAACGGAGAAGGCAGAAGCATCGGCCTTAGTGCCCAGGACACCTGATGCGTCATCGTTAACCAGAGAGGTCTTGACACCTACAACAATATAGACCACATCGTCTTCATCGACCGTGGCTCCATTGGCGAAGGTAGTCTTGAGACGCAGCGGAAGGACATAAGACCCCTCAAGATTCTTGGTGAGATCCTCAGGAACAGAAACCTTGATGGCACCCTCGCACTGTGTTTCTCCCTCCTTAACAGTAGCAGGAGTGATGGTCAGAGCGCTCAGGATATTTGAGGGCAGAGCCTGGCAATTGGCACTGTACTTGGCATTGTATGTATTTACCAGACTATTGTCGGCCACCAGTGTACCCTGCATATCGCCAGTGATAGCGATAAGGTTCTTGAACTGGAAGCTGGCAGAGATGCCGCCAAAGATGCCTACAGGAGTCTTGACAATGTTGCTCTCGACAACCTGGTCACTGCTGATAGAACTGAAATTTTCGGCCTTAGAAGTCTTTACTACGATATAGGCAATGCCCTGCTGCTGACTTACGACAAAGGGGCGGTCGGTACCAGGACCCTCTGCGCCGTCGAACTTGAGCGAAACCGGGATAACATAGGTAGGAGCATTCTCTGCATCCTCTACCTTGAACTTCTCTATCTTGGAAGCGTCAAGCTGAACCTTAATCTCGTCACCATCGGCAGAAGTCTTCTTGTTGGCACCCACGCCAGAGGTAGAAAGCACTTTCATGCCGCTGAGGATGTCCTGAGAAGGCAGTATATAGTCGGTGCCGTGCTCCTCATTGTAGGCATCTACCAGATCCTGACTGGCTTTTACCTCAGCCGATACCTTGACAGTGTCCTTGGTAGGCAACTGCACCTGCACCCGCATAGTGGCTGACACCTGGCCATACACACCGGCCGGCGTAGTCATTACCTCGCAGGTGAAACCCTTCGAGTAATCCTGTGGCGCAATATAAATGAAGTTGCTATTGCTTCCATATACATCGTAGCTTTCATCGTCAGAGCACGAGGTCATTGTGATGCCGGCTACAGCCAAAAGGCTGAGCGCGGCATATTTGATATTTATCTTCATAATCTTGAGTCTCCTATTAATTACTGTGCACACTTATTGATATCGTCCTTAACCCACTGGATATTGTTGGCAGCATTAGGCGTGTCAGAGAGGTTGTCACCACTTACGGCACGCTTGGTCTTGCTCCAGTCCATATCCATGCCGTGGTTAGAGGCATCCTTGAACACATGACCAGTACCCTCATTAAACTTCCAGTAAGCTACCAGACCCTCGCTCTGTGGGTCAGCACCACACATGTTGGCATTGATCTCGCTGGTAGACAGGGCACGGTTCCAGATGCGCAGCTCGCAGAAGCGGTGAGCAAAGAACTGCTGGCTGTTATAGCCCTGGTAAGACATACCCATCTCATAACGCTGGAAGTCTATACCATCAATAGCAGCGGCACCAGAGGTGTCAAGGGTTCCGTTGACATAGAAATAGATGTTGGTACCATCGTAAACCCAGGTGAGCAGATACCAGCTGCCATTCTCGAACTGAGTGTTGGACATGAGCTTGTTGCCAGCCAGAATGGTCTGCAGCTTGTTGTCAGAGTTGGCCTCGTTAAAGCGCAGCAGGAGCGACTTAGACTCGTCTTTCTGCTCAAGGGCGAGGAAACGCTGAGGATAGTTGCGACGGTTCAGACCCTGGGGATAAATCTTAACCTCGTAAGTGAAGGTTGACAGGTGTACAGGCTCGTCGAAGATGAAGTTAGACGAGGCTCCGTAGTTGGCCTGGATAGCGTAGAAGTTGATGACGCGTGATATGCGCAGGAAGATGGTCTTCGAGGTAGGTATCACGTCGCCCTGGCTTACCGACTTGACAGTGATAGGAACCACATAGTTACGGCCCTCAACCAGGTCTTCGGTGCTGAGCACCTTGACATTGGCAGCCGTAGATATGGCCGAACCAGCGGCAATGCTCACCTTAGTGGTCTCGAGCTCTACGCTGCCTTCAGGAGCTGCTACATAGTTGGTACCATTAGCCTCATTGTAGGCATCTACAGTAGAGGCATCGATAGCCAGCTCTACATCTACCTTGCTGTCTACCTTCTTAGTCGACTGCACCGTTACAGCATAGCTGGCGGGAGTATCCTCGACCACGAATTTCACGACTGGGTTGTTCTCTGTACCTGAGACAAAGAGAGCAGACTTGTCCCAATCAAAATCGTCGCCCTCTGAGTTACAGGCGGTGAACACACTGCCTGTAAACATCAGCAAAGCTGCGGAAATGATATTTATTCTGAATTTCATGTTTATACGTATTTATATAATTACTTTTTAATAGCAGGATTCTGTATCTGGATAGCCTCACGGAACTCCTTGTAAGGAATACCCGATGTAGACTGGTAGTTATAGTCGATATAGAAAGCTCCGAAACCACCCTTACGGCCAGAAGCAGGCTCAAAGGCTGCATACTCGCGTACCATGGCGCCATCCTTACCACCATTGGCGGCCTCGGCACCTGTACTCTCGCAGAGCACTAACTTCTCATAAGGACGACCACCATTGCCGGTAGAGAAGCCTATCTGCCAAGAATAAGCCTGGCGGATAAAGTAATCGGTAACCTCATCACAGCCACTGGGCGAGCCACTGAAGAAGTCGATGATGAAGAGCTTCTCGGGCCACTTGCCCTCGGGGCCGAAGTACTTGTTGCACTCATCGGCAACCCAAATCATATCCTGGTTGTTCCAACCCTCATAGTCGAAGTCGACACCGTCAAGCTCGCACTTAACGACTGTATCGACAGCCCAGCGGGCATAGGCGCGGATAGCCTCCTCGCGGGTCAGACCACTGGCGCTGATATTGCTGAGGTCTACCGAGCGGCTCTCGTCGATAACGAGATTCTCGTCGCGGTACCAGAATGTGTGGTGATAGTGAGAAGCGTCACCATGCATAACAAACTTCTGGCCTCTAACCTCCTGGCAGTACTTCATATCGGCATAGGCTACAGGATATTTCTCCTTAGTCACCACATCGCCCCAGAGGTTGATGATGTCCAAGCTGTCGGGCAGGCCGATGAAACGCTGGCCATACGAGTTAGGCGACTGCGAGTAAGACCAAGAGTCATAGTAGCAGTACGCAATTTCATGGTCAGAGTTATGATAATCGCGCAGATTCTTATAATACTGTGCATCGTACTTGTAAGGATCCTGGATATCTATCTTCTCTATATCAGTATCACAGCTGGTAAGAGAAGAACCAATGAGAGCCAGAGCACAAGCACTGAAAAATATTTTCAATTTCATAATTATAAATTCTCTTTAGATGATTGAACTATTAATGATTGGTGTTCTTGTCCCACCAGAGACGGGTACCGCCATTATCGCCGCCACCGAGGAGCTGTACACCAGCCTCCACAGCCTCGCGGTTGTTGTCATAGAGATTCTGGGGATAAGGCATACGACGAATCTGAGTATTTGTGTTGATGGTACCGCTATTGCTGTTACGCGTAGTGGGGAACAGCTTAGGATAGCCAGTACGACGGTACTCTGCCCAACCCTCGGGCGAAATCATGAAGTTGGCAATCCACTTCTGGGTGATAATACGCTCCAGGTTGGTCTCGAAGCTGGCAGCATCGTCCCACTTTACACAGATGGTACTGGGCTGTGCTGCGTCGCCGCCATTACCGGTGTTATCAACAAAGGCGATAGGCTCGGCTGTGCTGTTGATGTAATTAGTAGGATCGGCAGAGATGCCCTGCTCGGCCATTGAAGCCTTGATACCAGCCTCATAGAACTGCTGGGCTGTGCCGCCCATGTTCCAGCCACGCAATGCACCTTCGGCACGCAGGAAGAAACTCTCTGAGCTGCTCATATAAGGAATGGTAGAGTTGGAAGTAACGTTGAAGTTAGAAATCTTGCCACCGGTATAGGCGCTGTTGCCACCGGCCATGTTGATACCTAAGCGTACGCCATGATACTTGTTGTCATCGGCAGCGGGCTTGAAGTAGACAGCCAGACGCGGGTCGCTATAGCCATTCATATAGGAATCCATAGAGGCACCCATACGTTCCTCGTTCCAGCTATAAGCCTGCTCGTAGATAGGATTCATCATGGTGATGCCCGAAACTACGGCACGGTCATTGGCCTCCTCAAGGAAGCCTACGGTAGAGTTGACACTCTTCTCGGCCTCCTGCTGTGCCAGGGCAGCGTTAGCATAAACTACACGCATGGCGAGACGCAGACGGAGGGTATTGGCAAACTTGGCCCAACGCGTAGCGTCGCCCTGATAGATATAGTCGAAGTCTGCCAGAATCTTCTGACCTGAAGCGGCGAAGGGGGCCAGCACTTCGATGGCATTGTCGAGTTCCTCGAAGAACTTATTGTACACCTCTTCCTGGCTGTTGAACTTGTTCTCGGTGCTACCCGAAACATAGTCAACATAGGGGATAGGGCCGTACTGGTCGGTTACACGGTGCATACCATAAACCTTAACGACGGTAGCCAGGGCGGCCACCTCGGGCATATTGTTCTTGGTAGCATTCTTAACGATAGTGGCCCACGGGGTCATTATCTGGGTGTAGTTCTGGCTGTACATGGAGTTGCCCCAAGTACCCGTAAAGTAGTAGTTACCGTTGTGGTTACCGTTGGCCCATGTACCCGTAGGACCTACATAGCCAGAGTACCAGTCTGAGCAGAGTCCCTGGAAGTGCTGATAAGAACCAGTAGATGCATAAGAGTCGTCCTGCTGGCCGCTTGCTGTGAAAGGCACCAGGCGAAGCACCATCTGCTGGAAGAACGAACCTACGGTAAGGTTGTCCTTCTCCAGGTCATCATCGGTGGCCTCGTAAGGGTTGGTGTTGATTTCGGTGAAGTTGTCGGTACAGCCGGTGAAGCCGAGCGTCAACGCACCAAGCAATGTATATTTGATAATTGATTTCATAATTGATAATTCTCCTTTAATTTAGAATTTAACCTTTACTGAGAAGCCCAGGTTGCGTGAACTTGGCTGCATGAAGAAGTCAATACCCTGGTTGTAAGTACCGCTGTAGGCTGTCAGCTCAGGATCGAACGGTGCCTTGCAGTAAATCATCCACAGGTTGTGAGCCACAAATGAAAGGTTGAGTCCCTTAACCCACTTTACATACTTGGTAATGGGGAAGTCGTAACCGAATGACAGTTCCTGCAGGCGCAGGTTGGTAGCGCTGTACACATACTGCGAAGCGATGGTCTGTGTAGTACTTGCTACAGTCTGGTAGTAAGTCTGGGGGTTGTAGCCGCCCATGCCATTGATTACCACACCACCGGCATCACGTGCGTCGGCACTGGTCTTTGACGAACCGTAAGCATCCATCAGCGACTCGGTGAGTGATACTACGATACCACCCTGACGGTAATTGAACAGGAAGCCGAGGTTGAAGCCCTTCCAGCTGAAGCTGTTGCCCCAAGAGAGGTTGTAGTTAGGTGTAGTATGACCGGCATTGATGTACTTGTTGGCATCTACCTTGATAGACTTGTCCTGCGGGTCTACTACTATTTCACCATGCTCGCCTGTAGCCAGGGTACGAACATAGATATCGGTAAGGTTGCCACCCTTGACGATGGTATTGCGAGTACCGTTGAAACCACCCAGGTTCATGGCGTCCTTCATAGAATACTTCTCGCC
>CAKPRX010000089.1 GCA_934183135.1 uncultured Prevotella sp. | reverse complement strand
CTGATATACACCGGCCACAACCATGGTGG
Source organism: uncultured Prevotella sp. (assembly GCA_934183135.1). Taxonomy (GTDB): domain Bacteria; phylum Bacteroidota; class Bacteroidia; order Bacteroidales; family Bacteroidaceae; genus Prevotella. The sequence continues at coordinate 8,409 of CAKPRX010000089.1, read as the reverse complement.
CAGCGTGGATGAGGGCCGACACGGGGGTAGGGCCTTCCATGGCGTCGGGCAGCCAGATGTGCAGGGGGAACATGGCACTCTTGCCGGCACCGCCGATAAACATCAGGAACAGGGCGGTGGGCAGGATGGCCGCTGCGCCGGGCAGTTTTGACGCCACGGTGGCATCGGCTGTCAGGTCGTAGTTGAATGTGCCTACATAGAAGCTGTAGAACAGAATACCTATCAGGAAAAACAGGTCAGCGAAGCGCGTCACGATAAAGGCCTTCTTGCTGGCGTGTACAGCGGCATGCTTGGGATAATAGAAACCTATAAGCAGGTACGAGCACACCCCCACCAGCTCCCAGAAGAGGTACATCTGGAATATGTTGGTGGCCACTACCAGGCCCAGCATGGACATGGTGAACAGGCTGAGGTACGCGTAGAAGCGCTGGAAGCCCTTCTCGTAGCCCTCGACCTTATAGTGCTCGTCGCGCTCGGCCATATAGCCAAAGGAGTATATGTGTACCATAAAGCTCACCGTGGTAATGACGATAAGCATCATCACGCTGATAGGGGTGAGCCTGAAACCTATGTTAAAGGTAAGCAGCTCGTTAAACTTCAGCCACGTCAGGTTGAATACCGTAACCGTGGGGTACAGGCCGGTGGCTGCGTCTCTTCCTACGGCGAAGAAATACTCATAGGCAGTGTACACAGACATGCCGAAGACACATCCCAGTACGATGGTGCCAATGATGCCGGCCACCTGCTTCTTCATCTTCATGCCCGTAAGCCCCAGTACCAGGAAGCTGAGCAGCGGCAGAAGAAGTATTAAAAATGCATAACTGTAATTCATTGCTCTTTTTAGAATTTCATGTTTTCAATACTGTTCACCTGGTCACTGTGGTAGTTACGGTAAACATTAATAATAATAGCCAGAGCCACGGCGGTCTCAGCGGCGGCCACACCGATGGAGAACAGTGTGAAGAAGAAACCCTCAAGCTGCCCTGGGAACAGGATGCGGTTAATCACCGCGAAGTTCAGGTCGACCGAGTTGAGTACCAACTCTACCGAGATGAGCATGGCTATAAGGTTGCGGCGGGTAACAAACCCGAATACGCCGATGAAGAACAGCAGCGAGCTAACCACGAAGTACAATTCTACGGGTATTGTCATTTCTGATCCTCCTTTCTTGCAATCATTATGCCTCCGATGATACATGCCAGCAGGAATACTGATATGAGCTCGAAGGGAAGTACATACTGGTATTTTTCAGAACCTACCAGGGCGTTGCCTATCACGTCCATGCTAATCTCCTTGTCGGCCAGCTTAGCGGCCTCGTTGACAAACTGGTTCTTGAGGATTACGGCCACTACGGTGGCCAGGCCTATGAGCGATATGAGGGCACCGCCCACTACGCGGTTGCCTTTAAGCCGCTCTACCATACCCTGCAGGGTGCGCTTGCTTACCAGCTGTATGGCAAAGACGAACAGCACGGTGATGCCACCGGCATACACGGCTATCTGCGCAGCACCTAAGTAGGTGTAGTCGAGCAGGAAAAACATACCGGCGATACCGAAGAGCACAAAGAGCAGATAAGTGGCTGCACGCATGATGCGCTTGGTCATCACACACATGATGGCTGAGCCAAGAATGACTACGGCCAGAATACAGAACATTACAAGATTTGCCATAATCTATTTACTTGGTTTTAGTGTTAAACTTACCGATTACGAGGGGAGCGCCGCCGTCGATGAGGTTGGGCAGGCTACCGCCCTTGTAGACCTCTTTGTCCAGGTGGAACACCAGTTTCTCGCGGTCGAAGACTGCGTTCTCAAAGTCGTTGACGAATTTGATGGCGCCGAAGTTGCAGGCGTTCACGCAGAGTTCGCAGAACATGCAGTCGCCCAAGTCGTACTGATAGTCGACGAGCTTGCGCTTCTTCTTGCCAGTCTCAGGGTCCTCTACCATCTCAGTAGTAATCTTGATGGTGTCGTTAGGACATGATTTCTCACAGAGCGTACAGCCCACGCACTTGTAGCTCTCGTCCTCGTTGCGCTCGAAAACCAAGCGGCCACGGAAGCGGGGCGACACGTGGAGTGTAGTCTTGCGGTTCTCAGGATACTGCTCGGTGCTCTTGGGCGTGAAGTACTCCTTCATGGTAGTCTTCATACCCACGGCGAGAGTCTTCACGCCCTCGGCAATACCTTTGAAATATGAATTGTTAGACATATTTTATTATTTATCTGAATATTAAATCCTATCTTGTTGTTATTATCAGGATGGCTGTGGCTGAGGCTTATCCGTGTATGCCTAAGGCTACACATACGGTCATCAGTACCAGGATAATCAGCGACAGCGGCATGAGATACTTCCACTCCAGCTTGAGTATCTGGTCGATACGTAGACGGGGGAATGTCCAGCGTACCCACATCAGTAACCATACCACGGCAAAGGTCTTGCCGAAGAACCATACGAAACCTGGTATGCTGTCCATAACGGCGTCAAAGCCGGCTACACCTATATTAATAGAAGCCCAGCCGCCAAGGAACACCGTAGAGGCGATACCGGAGATAACGAAGAGGTTGAGGTATTCGGCCAGGTAATAGAACCCGAAGCCCATACCCGAGTACTCGGTATGATAGCCAGCGGTAAGCTCACTCTCGGCCTCGGCCAGGTCGAACGGGCCACGGTTGGCCTCGGCGTTGCCAGCCACCAGGAACACCAGGAAGGCCAGTATGGCGGGAATGTGTCCCTTGATGATGAGCCAGTTCCAAGGCCCTGTCTGAGCCTCGACAATGCCGCTCACCTGCATGGTGCCCGTGAGCACTACGGCAGAGATGAGGCAGAGTCCGAGAGACATCTCGTAGGAAATCATCTGTACGGCGCCACGCATGGCCGATACCACGGAGTACTTGTTGTTGGAACCCCAGCCAGCCAGGAATATGCCCAGCACGCCAATAGAACTGATGGCGGTGATGAGGAACACGCCGACATTGAAGTCGAGGATGCTGGCTCCTTTGTTCCAAGGCAGGAACGAGAATGTGCCCACCGAGGCGATGATAACGAGGAACGGCGCCAGGTAGTAGAGCATCTTGTCGGCTCTGTCTACGGCGAATATCTCCTTAATCAACATCTTGAGCACATCGGCAAACACCTGGAAGATACCCCAAGGGCCTACACGCATGGGGCCCAGGCGGCACTGGAAATAGGCGCACACCTTGCGCTCCATGAAGATGAGCACGATGGCTATCAGGGCATAGGCAGTAAGGATACACACACCGACCAGCACGCACTCTATCAGTATCGACCAGAAGTCGCCAAGGCCCAGGGTCTGGCGGAGAAGGCTGTCGATAAATGTTGTTACTATCTTAAAATCAAACATGCTATGTTCTCTTTTGTTACTTACACATTATTATATTATTATCTGTCCAGGTCAGGAATGACGAAGTCAATGGCAGCACCGGTAGTGATAAGGTCTGCTATCTTCTGGCCACGGAGCATGGGGTCGAGGGCACCGGTAAGCGACAGGCCCATAGGGCGCATCTTCATGCGATAAGGCATCTTGTCGCCGTGAGAGTCGAGGTACACGCCGAACTCGCCGCTGGCTCCCTCGACAGAGAAGTACCATTGTCCCTCGGGCACTTTGATGATGGGCTTCTGCTTGATGTAGAACTCGCCTTCGGGGATGTTGTCTATGAGCTGCTCGATAATGTCCAGGCTCTGGTAGAGTTCCTGGATATGGCAGTAATAGCGGTCCATAGAGTCGCAGCCCGTCATGGTAATCTCCTTCCATTCCACCTTGTCGTACAGGGCGTAGGGATGGCGCTTGCGGGTATCGTTCTTCCAGCCCGAGGCACGTCCGGCAGGACCTGTCACAGCATAGTTGATACAGTCCTCAAGTCCCATGGGGCCTACTCCTTCCAGACGGTTGTGTGTAATAACGTTGTCGCCGAACACATCCAGGTACTCCTGTATCATTGGGCGAAGGTACTTGCACAGAGTCTTGACGTTCTGGACAAAGTTGGGGTCTATGTCGGCCTGGAGGCCGCCTATGCGGTAGTAGTTCTGTATGAGTCGGCCGCCAGTGGTCTCCTCCATCACGTTGAGTACGTGCTCGCGGTCGCGCATGCAGTACAGGAAGGCTGTCAGGGCTCCCAGGTCCTGTGCGGTACAGCCCAGGTAGAGTAGGTGGGAGTCGATACGCTGCAGCTCGTCCATGATGGTGCGTATGTATAGGATGCGGTCGCTAAGCTCTATGCCCATGGCTTCCTCGATGACACCCACCAGGGCATGCCTGTGCATCATGGCAGACAGATAGTTGAGTCGGTCTGTCAGCGCCAGTGTCTGGGGATAGGTCATGGACTCCCACATCTTCTCTATTCCGCGGTGTATGTAGCCCAGATGGGGGTATATACGCTTCACCGTCTCGCCGTCAACTACCGTCTGCAGGCGCAGCACACCGTGTGTAGAGGGGTGGTTAGGGCCGATGTTGACCACGTAGTCGCTGTCGTCGAAGAGGCGCTTCTCTGTAGCTACCAGATGGCCGTCTTTGTCAAGCGAGTACTCTACGGTAAAGTCGCTCTCAGGCTCATCGGTACAGGGGAAACGGTTGGCCTCGGGGCTCATGTCAAAGTCCTTGCGCAGGGGGTGGCCCTTGAAGTCGGTGCGCAGGAAGAGCCGGCGCATGTCGGGATGCCCCAGGAACTTAATGCCCACGAAGTCGTACACCTCGCGTTCCAGCAGGTCGGCCACGTGCCACAGGTCGGTTACCGTGGGTATCACGTCCGATCCGTCTACCTTCTTGGCGATGGTCTTAACCGAGCAGCGCTCGTTGTTCTGTGTGTTTTCGAGAATATATATACATCCGAGACCTTCCTCACCGAAGTCTTCACCGATGATGGTAACAAGGTAGTCGAAGTGTTTCTCGTTCTTCAGCTTGGCCATTTCCGTGGCGAAGCTGTCAAAGCTCAGTTCTATATTATTTAGCTTCATGTTTCTTATACCTTATTATATTAATCAGTTAAGCCCTTCTTGGGGTCAAAGTCCTCGGGCACGTCAGTAACGATGATGGGCTTCTTGTTGCCCAGTTTCTCGGCATCGCTCAGGTTCTCGTTGCTCAGTCCGTGCAGACCGCCCTGGCTCATGGAGAGTTCTTTCTCGCTGCGGGTCATCTTGTGGTTGGCTCCGCCGAAGAATTTCTCTACCTTTACCTTGCGCTGCAGCTGCATCATACCATAGAGGATAGCCTCCGGGCGCGGGGGACATCCGGGTATGTACACGTCTACGGGCACCAGTTCGCTGATGCCGCGCACCACGTTGTAGCTCTTCTTGAATGGGCCGCCGCTGATGGTACATCCACCTACGGCCACCACGTACTTGGGCTCAGCCATCTCGTCGTACAGGCGCTTGAATACCGGTGCCATCTTGTTGGTAATGGTTCCGGCACACATGATAAGGTCGGCCTGTCGGGGAGAGTTTCGCGTCACCTCAAATCCGAACCGCGAGAAGTCATAGCGGGCACATCCCACAGCCATGAACTCGATACCGCAGCACGAGGTACCAAAGGTGAGCGACCAGAGCGAGTTGCTTCGGCCCCAGTTTATGGCGGCGTCGAGCGAGCCCACCACTACATTAGCTCCGCCCTCGTTGAGCTCGGCAGCTATCTTCTCCAGGGTGTCGTTGTCCTTAAACTCGTCGTAAGGAATACTCTTGATAGAGGCTCTGTTCTTTACTTCCATTCCAATGCTCCTTTCCGCCAAGCGTAAGCCAGGCCAAATACCAATACCAACAGGAAGAACCCGATGCTGATGAGCGCCAGGCTTCCAAATTGTCTTACGACTACAGCCCAGGGGTACAGCAACATGGTCTCAATGTCGAACACCAGGAACAGGATGGCGAAGAGGTAGTAGCCAATGTGTGCTGGCAGCCACGAGCTGCCACGCGTTGGGATACCGCACTCAAACGGCTCACCTTTTACCGGGTTGTACGAGCGCGGACCGATAAGCTTGGCAATGACATAAGCAGCCACTACCAGGGTTACAGCCGTCAACAAAACGGTAATCAACAAAGTGAAATTCATAAAAATTATAACGTTATTATTAATGATTATCTGCGCAGATGGTGTTTTGACACCTTCAGTTTGCAAAGGTACTACTTTTTTTTAGAACTGAACTCACTTTTTAACAGAAAAAGCGTGCGCGATACCTATTAATAGCCAAAACGCTTGGGCCCATGGTTGGCTTATGTGGGCAGAGAGCTCCTGTGGATGCCGAAACAGCCCTCTTTTTGAGAAGTGAAAATGCAAAAAAGCAGAAGGTAAAAAGCGCAGGGCGGGGGAAACTCTCTGGGTGACGGTGGGTGCAGTTGTTAAAAATCGCGGAGCCGAGAAAAAAAAGTTGACAGTTTGTTTGGCAGCATGGCCTAATATCACTAACTTTGCGGAGTAAAGGTTTGGTACTGCGGTGGTTCCGTCCTCATGGCCCCTGCACATCCTGCACCTTGTGGCCTATGCCCTCTGGGCTGGTCTGAGAACTACTTAGAGACTTAATACAAATCAAAAAATACAACCTAATCGAATGAAAACGAAGATGTTGAGCATGGTGCTGCGCAGAGCGGCCCTCGCGCTGATAGGCCCGTTGGCCATGGCCCTCCCGGCCAGTGCCGCCGACGATTACCAGGTAGACGTATGTGTGTATGGAGCCACCCCGGCAGGCATCATGGCCGCCTGTGCCGCCAAGAGCGAGGGCAAGAGTGTGCTGCTCATAGAGCCGGGACGCCGGATAGGCGGCATGACGGCCGGCGGACTGGGCTGGACAGACCTGTATCATCCCGCTGAGGTGCTGAAGGGCTACTCCCGCAAGTTCTACAAACGCATTGCGGCCGCCTATGGCCAGACGGGCATCAAGATAACCTTTGAGCCCAAGGTGGCGCTGGCCGTCTTCAACCGGTTTCTTACCGAGAACGGCATCAACGACGTGTTGTACCGCTACCGCATCGTCCAGGCCAACAAGACGGCCAACAACATCGACGCCATAGTACTCGAGTCGGCCGACGCGCCCCAGGCGGCTGCCCACAAGACCGTCAAGGCCCGGGTGTACCTGGACTGCAGCTACGAGGGCGACCTCATGGCCCGTGCCGGGGTGTCGTACACCGTCGGCCGCGAGCCCAATGACAAGTACGGCGAAACCAAGAACGGCGTGCAGATGCTTAACAAGCACCAGTTTCCCGATGGCGTAGACCCCTACAAGGTCAAGGGCGACCCCTCCAGCGGCCTGCTCTGGGGCATCCTGCCCGGCGAGGTGGGCCAGACGGGCCAGGGCGACAGCCACGTACAGGCTTACAACTTCCGCCTTACCCTTACCTACGACCCGGCTAACCGTATTCCCATTACCGACACCAAGCCCGACAACTACGACCCCTCTAAGTACGAGCTGCTGATACGCCTGAAGGAAGTGTCGCCGTGGAAGACTTACGAGGACTGCCTCAAGTGGTCCAAGATGCCGAACTCCAAGTGCGACATGAACAACCAGGGCGCTTTCTCGACCGACATGATAGGCTACAGCTGGAGCTACCCCGAAGCCTCTTACGCCGAGCGCGAACGTATCTACAAGGAACACCTGGACTATACCAAGGGTCTGCTCTATTTTATGTGGACCGACGAGCGCATACCGGCCAGCATACGCGCCGACCTGGCCAAGTGGGGGTGGCCCAAGGATGAGTACGAGGACAACGGGCACATCACCCCGCAGCTATACGTGCGCGAGTCGCGCCGTATGGTGGGCCGCATGGTGATGACCCAGGCTCACTGCACCGGCGAGTCTGTGGTGAGCGACCCCATAGGCTGGGCCGACTACACCATGGACTCTCACAACTGTGGCCGGTACGTGGTTAACGGCATGGTCAAGAACGAGGGCGACGTGCAGATATACATCAAGAACCCCTACAACGTGTCCTACCGCGCCGTGACCCCCCAGGCCGGCGAGGCGCGCAACCTTATCGTGCCCGTATGCCTCTCGGCCTCGCACATAGCCTTTGGCTCCATCCGTATGGAACCCATCTATATGGTGCTGGGCGAAACCTGCGGACTGGCTGCCGTCGAGGCCATCGACAAGCATGCCGGCTGTGTACAGGATGTCGATGCCGGCGTGGTGATGAGCCGTTTTGCCGAGCGCGACCGCACGGAGAACCCCACGGGCGACACAGCCTCGCGCTGCCCCGACATCTACGACAACTACTTTGCCAACCTGCAGCGGGCCAAGGACCTGGCTACCGGTGCCCGCCAGGCCGAGTAACAGGCGTGTACAGCAACAGAATAATAGCTAAAACAACCAATATTACAAAATTACATGAAGAAACAACTACAACTGTTGTCAGCCGCTGCGCTGATGACCCTGGGCGCCCATGCCCAGACCGTGTCGGTCGATGTTACCG
>CAKPRX010000088.1 GCA_934183135.1 uncultured Prevotella sp. | reverse complement strand
TCCTGACCCTGTGGGCCGCCAGCGCTCCAGCGCAGCCGTTTGGCACCCGCTGGGTGGCGGCTCCCCATGCCGACAGCACCGCTGCCGTATGGTTCCGCCGTACCTTTGTGGGTACCCGGCGCCCTCTGCGTGGCTCAGTGATGGTTACCACTCATGGCCAGTTCCGCCTCTATTTCAATGGCGCCCATATCACTCCGTCGGCTGTCCACAGCCCCGTGTCTGACGGTCGGGGCAGCGCGTCTACCGTTACCATTGACGTAACCCCCTACCTACGCGCCGACTCCAATACCGTGGCCCTGCTCTACGCCCCGCCCCGTATGGGGGCCGACAGCCTGCAGCAGGTGGCTGTGTGCTATTACGGCCGCGAGCGCAGCGGTCGCCCCTTTGCCCATCAGGCCGACGGCAGTTGGCTTTGCCGTCAGGCCGCCGTGTGGCTTACCCCCAGTGGCGAGTACCACGACACCCCCGCCGAGCCCGATGACGGCTATGGCCCCCAGCCGGCCCTCACCGCCTGGGTTCACCCCCGTACCACCCGTCAGTGCAGCTATCCCTCGGGCACCCGCTCCTCGGGTACCCCGACCCGTCTACGCCCCGGAGCCATCCGCCGCCCCCTCTACTTCGATGCCGTCTCCGATACCGTCAGCTACGAGTTTGGTACCGGCTTCTATGGCTACGTGCGCCTTACCCTGCGTGGGGCCGTCAGCGGTCAGCACCTCTGGGTCGATGGCAACGAGTTCGTGTGTACCGGCCAGACCGACGAGCAGCACTACGCCCTCTTCACCCCCGCCTATTACCGCCGGGTGCGCGTCAGTGGCGATGCCCACTTCCGTCCCAGCCAGGTACAGCGCGTCGAGGGCATCGCCCTGATGCCTGGCGATGCCTCTGTCTACGATAACCCATAAATCTATGAAACATATCAGTAAGGATATAACCGAGGTGACCATCGCGTCGACCTTGGAGAAGTTCTCCGGTAGCCACATCGACAACGACATCCTGCTCTTTGACGACTTGGCCAAGATACCGTTTCCCTATAAGACCCGGCGCATGCAGTGTATCATGGCCGGGCTTTGCCTCAAGGGCAGCGCGCAGTACCTGCTGGACACCGTGACCCACAATGTGGGCCCTAATGATGTCATTATCATCAGCGCAGGCATGGTGGTAGACAACTGCATGTTCAGCCGCGACTTTTGCGGTATAGGCTTCATCCTGTCGACCGACTTCTTCAGCGAAACGGTCAAGGATGTACACGAGATATCGTCCCTTTTCCTCTTTGCGCGTAGCCACCCGGTGTCGCAGCTTACCGATAGCGAGGCCGCCACGTTCAGGGAGTATTTCCAGATGCTCAAGAGCAAGATGGACTGTACCAGCCACCACTTCAGGCGCGACGTGGCCCGGCTTACCATAGCCACCATGATCTACGATCTGGGCAATACCATCTACAGGATAATGAATAGCGGCGAAAGAAAAAAGAGCCGTGGCGACACGATTTTCACCGATTTCATCGCGCTGGTCGAGAAAAATTTCCGTACCGAGCGCCGTGTCGGCTGGTACGGTCAGCAGTTGTGTATCACCCCCAAGTATCTCTCCGAGACTATCAAGCAGATAAGCCAGCGTACTCCCAACGAGTGGATAGACAACTACGTGGTAATGGAACTGCGTGTGCAGCTCAAGAACTCGCGTAAGAGCATCAAGCAGATAGCCCAGGAGATGAATTTCCCTAATCAGAGCTTCTTGGGCAAGTATTTCAAGGAGCATGTAGGCATGTCGCCCACCGAGTATCGCCGTAGCTGACGGTGGGGCGGCGGCCCATCCCGTCAGATGAGGTGCTGTGCCCGCAGCTCGTCGGCCACACTGCACAGCTCGGCATACCATTCGGCCCCGAAGCGACGTGTGAGCGGGCCCTCTAAGAAGCGGTACAGCGGCAGGTCGAGCTCGCGTCCCTTGGCCACGGCGCTCTGGCAGATGCGCCAGCGGTGGTAGTTGATGCCCACCGACCCATCGGGAAACTGTTTTTCGCGGATGGGGTAGAGGGCACACGAGATGGGCTTGACGAAGGGGCAGCGGCCGGCACGGTGAGCCCTTTCCAGGGCGCAGAGACACGTGTCGCCCTCGTAGCAGGTAAACACACAGTCCTTGCCACCCACTATGCTGGTTACCAGGTCGCCGTCGCGGTCGGCATAAGCCACCCCCTGCCGGTCTATCACAGCCTGGGCCGATGCCGAGAGGTCGCCCCATACCGCATCGAGCGAGTCTTCTAAATGGCCGATTTCATCGAGTGTTACCGGGGCCCCGGCGTCGCCCTCTATGCAGCACGCGCCATGGCACGCGTCAAGGTCGCAGCAGAACTTGACCGTAAACACATCTGGCGAAACCAGCACGTTGCCTATCTGAAGTATATGTAGCTCGTTCATAGTCGTTACCAGTTAATGGGCAGCATGCCATGCTGCACCAGGTAGTCGTTGCATCGCGAAAAGTGGTGGTTGCCAAACCACCCACCCCTGTTGGCCGATAGCGGCGAGGGGTGAACCGACTCCAGGACCAGGTGCCGGGTGCGGTCTATGAGGGCCGCCTTGGACCGGGCGTAACCTCCCCAGAGTATAAATACCACATGCTCGCGCTCAGCGCTCAATGCCCTGATGGCCGCGTCGGTAAATGTCTCCCAGCCGTGGCGCTGGTGGCTGCCTGCAGCGTGTGCCCGTACGGTCAGGGTGGCGTTGAGCAGCAGCACGCCCTGCTCGGCCCACCGCGTCAGGTTGCCCGAGGGTGGCATGGGTGTCCCCACGTCGCCCTCTATCTCCTTGAATATGTTCAGGAGCGACGGCGGCATGGCCGTCCCGTCAGGGACAGAGAAGCTGAGGCCCATGGCCTGCCCCTGCTCGTGGTAAGGGTCCTGTCCGATGATGACTACGCGCACGTGGTCGAAAGGGCAGAGGTTGAAGGCGTTGAAGATGAGGCGCCCGGGAGGGTAGCACGTATGCTGCTGATACTCGGCGCGCACGAACTGGGTGAGATTGGCAAAGTAGGGCTTGTCAAACTCGTCGCCGATGTGGCTGCGCCACGACTCGTCTATCTGTACATTCATGTGGTAGCGGTTACGATTTGGCTGCAAAATTACTGCAAAAGCGCGTAACGCCATCACGTTTTGCCTGTTTTTTTACATTATATATATGCAGAGCGCCGGGACTACCCTGTAGGTGGCCCCGGCGCCCGTATGCCGTATGGCGTTCAGTAAGCGTGTGGCTTACTTGTTGTCCTCGATAAGGTTCTCGCCGGTCATGTCGGCAGGCTGTTCCAGTCCCATGATGTGCAGGATAGAGGGAGCCACGTCGGCCAGCCGGCCGTCCTTTACCGTAGCGCTGTTGTTGTCGGTTACATAGATGAATGGAACCGGGTTGAGCGAGTGGGCGGTGTTAGGCGTTCCGTCGGGGTTGATGGCGTTGTCGGCGTTGCCATGGTCGGCTATGATGATGGCCTCGTAGCCGTTGGCCTTGGCCGTCTCTATTACCTCGCGCACGCAGTTGTCCACGGCGTGTACAGCCTTGGCTATGGCGTGATAGACACCCGTGTGGCCCACCATGTCGCCGTTGGCGAAGTTGACCACGATAAAGTCGTACTCCTGTGTGTTGATGGCCCCGACCAGCTTGTCCTTAACCTCGTAGGCACTCATCTCGGGCTTGAGGTCGTAGGTGGCCACCTTGGGAGAGGGAACCAGGATGCGGTCCTCGCCCTCGTAGGGAGCCTCGCGGCCACCGTTGAAGAAGAAGGTGACGTGGGCGTACTTCTCGGTCTCGGCCGTGTGCAGCTGGCGCTTGCCCTGCTTGCTCAGGTACTCGCCTAAGGTGTCCTCGACGTTCTCCTTGGGGAAGAGTATGTTGACCCCCTTGAAGTTGGCATCGTACGGAGTCATGCAGTAGTACTGCAGACCCTTGATGGTGTGCATACCCTCCTCGGGCATGTCTTGCTGTGTGAGCACCTGCGTAAGCTCCTTGGCGCGGTCGTTGCGGAAGTTGATGAAGATAACCACGTCGCCCTCCTCGATGGTGCCGTTAACGGCCTGGTTGTTGATGGGCTTGATAAACTCGTCGGTAACGCCGTCGGCATAGCTCTCCTCTACGGCCTTGACCATATCGGTGGCCTGCTTGCCCTTGGCGTCGACCAGCAGGTCGTAAGCCTCCTTGACGCGGTTCCAGCGCTTGTCGCGGTCCATAGCGTAGAAACGGCCGACGATGCTGGCTATGTGTGCGCCGTTGGCCTCGCACACCTTGCTCAGGTCTTTGATAAAGCCCACGCCGCTCTTGGGGTCGGTGTCGCGGCCATCCATGAAGCAGTGTACGTAGGTGTTGCTCAGCCCGTACTCTTTGGAAATCTCGATGAGCTTGAAGAGGTGGTCGAGCGAGGAGTGAACGCCGCCGGTAGAGGTGAGGCCCATCAGGTGCAGCTTCTTGCCCGTCTCCTTGGCGTAGCTGTAAGCGGCAACGATACCGGGGTTCTTGAGGATAGAGCCGTCTTTGCAGGCGCGGTTAATCTTGACCAGGTCCTGGTAAACTATGCGTCCGGCGCCGATGTTAAGGTGTCCCACTTCGGAGTTACCCATCTGCCCGTCAGGCAGACCCACGTCCTCGCCCGAAGCCTGGAGCTGCGAGTGGGCCGAAATAGCGTTGAGATAGTCCAAGTAAGGAGTAGGCGTGTTGTAGATAACATCGCCCTTACCATGTTTGCCGATTCCCCATCCGTCGAGAATCATCAGTAAAGCTTTCTTTGCCATAATAGTCTTTGTATTTGATAATCTGTTTATTCTTGGTGCAAAGGTAGTGCAAGCCGAAGACACTGCAAAGGAAAAAACGAAGTTTTTTGCAATTTGCAGTGTTGAGGCGCCGCCTACCTTCTAAAAAGGTAGTGCAAGTTGAGAGAAATACACGATTTAGTTGATAACTAAATCTTCGGAATCTTATTTGTTTTTATTGCCGAAACGCCGCCTGCCTTGGCGGCCTTGGCTCGCCGATGGCAGTTTCGGGCGGGCATGAGAAGCGTCTTCCCGCATACTGACGCTGATGTCCTGTCCGCAATGGCTAACGGATACCACCCTGGTTGGTATCGTAAAGATTTTTCCGAGAATGTATAAATATACATTTTGGGCGTCTAGGCGCCCGGCGAGGGCTTTTTGGCCCCCTGCCATTTGCCTGTACGCCCGCCTTGGGGACGGTGGTGGCGAAAATGGCAATTTTCTGACCGCCCGAAAACCATCATTTTTTCGCTCGCGATGGTCATTAGAATCGTAATGACCATCGCGAGCATCAAAATGACCATCGCGGCGACCCAGAAAATAGTCCTCCAAAGAGCCGAAAATAGCGGCGAAAACGGCGAAAAACGCCCCTGTTTTGTAAAAAGTTGTTACTTTTGTGGTCCTCGCCATGCCCCGAAGTGCCCCCAATGACCCCAAAAACAGTCCTGGTTTGACAAAAAAATCTGGAATTTACGCCCCGAAAAACGGCCGTTACGGCTGTATATTTATACATTATGCCCCCTCGTTTTGCATAAATATACAGTCTGGTGTAAAGGTTTTTCGCCATTTTGCCCATGGCTGTAGCAGCGGTAGAGTCTGCGAGCCATCGCCAGCGAGGCACGTAGGTACACCCCTCGGATGGCAGCCGGCCCGTAAGGGGCGCCTCCACGATGTGGGTTCATGTCTGATAAGGGGGAAATAAAAAAAGGCAACTCTCTCCAAGTTGCCTCGCGTGGTCGGGATGAGGCGACTCGAACGCCCGACCCCTACGTCCCGAACGTAGTGCGCTACCAACTGCGCTACATCCCGATTAGCGAGTGCAAAGGTAAGCGAAAAAACCGACATACAAGCAAAAAATGGAGAAAAAGTTGACATCATCGCTTAAAAAATGACTAACTTTGTATCTGTAAAGTCTGTGAGGTAGAATAATTATAACCTAACAATAAAATAGAAATGAGAGTAAGTAGCAGATGGGGCATGCTGATGGCTGTCGTACTGATGGCCTCGGCTGCCCATGCACAGATGACCCTGGTAAGTAAGGGCAAGGCCAAGGCACATATCGTGCTGGCCGAGGACACCCCCGTAAACCGCGAGGCGGCCGACATGCTGAGCCGCTTTGTCAACAAGATTTCGGGCACGCCCCTGGCCACCGCCACCGGTAAGGCGGCCAAGGGCAGCATAGTCATAGGCGAGCGGATGAACCCCGAGGCCGAGGATGCCTTCGCGATAGACTGCCAGGACGGCGTGGCGCACATACGTACAGGAGGCGGTAAGGGTGCCATCTACGGCGTGGTGACCCTCCTGGAGCGTTATCTGGGCGTAAGCTATTACGCCTACAAGGCATACACGCTCACCCCCATGTCTACCATAGCCCTGCCGGCCGTCCATATCAGCGACAAGCCCGCTTTCCGTTTTCGCCAGACCCACGGCTACAGCAACCAGGACCCCGACTATGTGCGCTGGTTCCGCCTGGAGAACAGCAAGGAAGAGTTTGCCGGCAACCTGTGGGTACATACCTTTAACAGCATACTGCCGGCCTCGGTCTACGGGGCAAGCCACCCCGAGTACTACTCGCTGATAAATGGCAAGCGGCGGCCCGGAAGCCACAGCCAGTGGTGTCTTACCAATCCGGAGGTGTTCGAGCTGGCCGCCCAGAAGATAGACTCTATCTTCAAGGCCAACCCCGGCATGAAGATGATAAGCGTGAGCCAGAACGACGGCAACAATACCTACTGCCACTGTGATGCCTGTGCCAAGATAGACGAGTACGAGGGCTCGCCTTCGGGCAACCTGATACGCTTCGTCAACAAGCTGGCACGCCGCTTCCCCGACAAGCAGTTCTCTACCCTCGCCTACCTGTACAGCATGCACCCGCCCAAGCATACCAAGCCCCTCCCCAACGTTAATATCATGCTGTGCGACATAGACTGCAAGCGCGAGGTGCCCCTTACGGACAACGAGTCGGGGCGCGACTTCATGCGCGCGCTCGAGGGCTGGAGCCGCATAAGCAACAACATCTTCGTGTGGGACTATGGCATCAACTTTGACAACATGGTGTCGCCCTTCCCCAATTTCCACATCATCCAGAAGAACATGCAGCTGTTCAAGAAGAACCACGCCACCATGGTATTTGAGCAGATAAACAGCACCAAGGGCACCGACATGGGAGAACTGCGGTCGTACATGATGGCCAAGCTGATGTGGGACCCCTACCAGAACGCCGACTCGCTCATGCGGGCCTTCGTGCGCGGCTACTACGGTGCCGCCGCCCCCTATATATATAAATATGTGGCGATGATAACAGGAGCACTGCTCTCGTCGCATACGCCGCTGTGGATATACGACTCGCCCATCTCGCACAAGAACGGCATGCTCAACGACCAGCTGATGAAGACCTATGCCGAGATATTCGACCAGGCCGAGGCTGCCGTGGCCACCGACAGCACGCTGCTGGCCCGTGTCCAGATAGCCCGGCTGCCCCTGCGCTACAGCGAGCTGGAGATAACGCGCACCAAGACAGGCCAGGATGCCGCCGAGGTGAGCCGTAAGCTCGAGGTGTTCGGCCGCCAGTGTGCCCAGTACGGCATCGCCACTCTGAATGAGCGCAATAACCGCACCGACGACTACTGCCGGCTGTACCAGACGCGCTTCCTGCCACATGCCAATGCCAACAAGGCCGCCGGCGCCAAGGTGATATGGAACAGCGCACCTAATCCGCCCTATCAGCCCATAGCCGACAAGGCGCTGACCGACGGGCTCTATGGTGGCACCAGCTATGTGGAGAGCTGGGTGGGATGGGAAGGCCGCGATGCCGACTTCGTCCTCGACATGGGCCAGGCCAAGACCTTCAGCAGCGTTACCACCGACTTCCTCCAGCAGCTTGGCGCGTGGATCCTGTTGCCCAAGAGCGTGAGCTACCAGTACTCTATGGACAACAAGACGTGGACAGACATGGGCCGGAAGGAGTTTGCCGAGGACCGCGATGTGTCGGTCAAGTTCATACCAGGCACCGTCACGTCGGCCACGCCCGTAACGGCCCGCTACCTGCGTGTCAGGGTCCAGACCATAGGCGTCTGCCCGCCATGGCATTACGGCGTGGGCTATCCCGCGTGGTTCTTCCTGGACGAGGTAACGGTAGAGTAGGGCAGCGCGGTGGCCCCGGCCATCGTGTCGCGTATGGATATAATCACTAATCATAAATAGAAAGAAACATCATGAGTAAACATTTTCTGGTACTGTGTCTCCTGGCGCTTACGCTCCAGGCTTCGGCACAGCGGGTAGACTACGGCCGCCTGCTTACCAAGGGCGTAACTTATACAGGGCGTGTCCAGCATGCTGATAACGGCGACGTGAGGTTTGACTGGACGGGCATCTATGCACAGACCGACTTTACCGGTGGGGCTATAGCTGTCGACATGAGCAGCACGCGCCCCTGCTATTTCAATGTGTTCATCGACGGGCGCTTTGTACGCAAGGTCTATGCCGACAGCCTGGCCCACCAGCGTATCGTGCTGGCCGACAAGCTGGGCCGGGGCACCCACCGCCTGCGCCTGCAGCGTGCCTGCGAGGGCAGCGGCATCACCACCATCCATGGCTACTATGGCGCCAAGGGCAG
>CAKPRX010000087.1 GCA_934183135.1 uncultured Prevotella sp. | reverse complement strand
GGCCTGGGCTGTGGCTATGATACGCTAGATGCCCATCTCCTGGCCCAGCCGTACGGCTACGGAGTTGATGCTTCGTGCAAAGGCACTCTTCAGTGGCATGGAATCGCCGCTGAATGTTCCATTGGCATTGGTGGGCGTCCAGCGAACCATCTCGTTCTTCTTCTTGTCAAACACGTCCATCGAGAAGAACTCATCGCGGCGCTTGTCGCAGGGGGTGAGTCCCTGGTTCATGGCCTCGGTGTAGACGAAGAGCTTAAAGGTAGAGCCAGGCTGGCGCTCGGCTTGTACCTTGTCGTACTTCCAGTGCTTAAAGTCTATGTCGCCGACCCACGCCTTGACGGCGCCAGTCTGGGGCTCCATAGCCACCATGCCACAGTGCATGAAACGGACCATATAGCGTATGGAGTCGAGGCTGGACATCTCTTTCTCAATCTCGCCTTTCTCGTAATCGAACAGCTTGACCATGTGCGGCTTGTTGAGATAGTAGTTAATGGAGTCTATGTTATCACCATACTTGTCGACAAGAGCCTTGTAGAAGGGCTGGCGCTTAGCGATGCCCTCGATAAAACCGGGGATGACGTTGTGGTGCTCGTCTTGCCAAGGTTCTTCCTTGCCCCAGTGGTTGTTGAAGTTGCGCTGGATGATGCGCATCTGCTTGATGGCTGCCTGCTCGGCATACTTCTGCATGCGCGTGTCGATAGTAGTATATATCTTCAAGCCACTGGTGTACAGGTCGGGCGCTTTCTCGTCGTCGCCACCACGCAGCAGACTGTCGCAAGCCTCGGCTACAGCGTTGCGGAAATAGGTGGCCTGGCCGTCGTAGTTGTCCTCTACCTTATAGTCCAACTGGATGGGCAGTTTGCTGTATTCCTCGTACTGGCTACGGCTTAGGTCGCCATGGGTAACCATGTTGTTGAGCACGGTGTTACGGCGGGCCAAACTGTTTTCTGGATGGCTCTTGGGGTTGTAGTAGGTGGTGGCTTTGAGCATACCTACGAGCACGGCAGCCTGGTCGGTGGTAAGCTGTTTGGGCGATTTGTTGAAATAAGTCTTCGCCGCAGTCTTGATACCATAGGCATTGGAACCGAAGTCGACAGTGTTGGCGTACATGGTAAGAATCTCTTTCTTGCTGTAAACCGACTCTAACTTCAGGGCGATAATCCACTCCTTGCTCTTGACTATCAGTATGCGCAGACCTGGTACCTTACCGAGTAGACCGGTCGAATACTGTGAGCGTACGCGGAACATATTCTTGGCCAACTGTTGAGTGATGGTCGAGGCACCACGCCCCTCATGGCGCATCACGGCGTCTTTCACGGCACCAAACAGGCCTATGGGGTCTATACCGAGGTGCTTGTAGAAGCGCTCGTCCTCAGTGTCTATCAGGGCCTTGAAGAAATCGGGACAGACTTCCTCATAGGATACAGGGGTGCGGTTCTCATTGAAGAACTTGCCTATGAGAACACCGTCGGCGCTGTATATCTCGGACGCCTGACTGGTCTGAGGATCGCAGATGCCGGAGAAATAACCGGGAGACTTGCCAAAGAGCCAGAGGAAGTTGATGTCAACGGCTCCTAAGTACAGGAAAAATGCGACAATACAAGAGACAAAGCCGACAAGGGCTTTGCGCCATGTGGGCTGCCCGATGTATAATTTCTTATACCAGGACCAGAAGGCTGTGCCTTTCTGCATGCACCACTGGTAGAGTGTCTTCAGTTTGTTCATAATATGAGTTGTTGTCGTTCTGCAATCGTATATATGTACGTTTGCTCTAAACGTTGTTATCGATATAATTGGTAATTTCTGTAATGTTGTCTGGGTGGAACCAGTGTATGTCTGGGTCTCTCTTGAACCAGGTGAGCTGCTTACGCATGTACCTGCGGGTATTAGACTGGATGCGTCTGATGGCTTCTTCCTTAGAGATCGCTTGGTCGAAGTAGTCAAACAGCTCTTTGTAGCCTACGGTGTTGAGCGAGTTGAGTCCTTTAAGCGGGTAGCACTTGCGGGCCTCTTCCTCCAGTCCCTGATCCATCATCTCCAAGACCCTCCGGTTGATGCGGCCATACAGTTCGCTGCGGTCGCGGTTGAGTCCTATCTTGAGTATGTTGAAGGGGCGTTGTTTCTTGGTGTTGGTGCGGAATGAGGTGTAGGTCTTGCCGGTCATGTGGCATATCTCTAAAGCGTGGATTACGCGCCGTGGATTATTCCTGTCTACTATCTCGTAGTGCTCTGGGTCCATCTCTTTTAGCTCGTTGACCAGGGCAGGCAGCCCCTCGGTCTCCAGACGTTGTTTCATCAGTGCGCGGGTTGTGTCGTCTACCGTTGGTATTTCATCGATGCCATTGCATACAGCATCGATATACATCATACTTCCCCCGGAGAGCAGTGCTACATGGCTTGTCTGGAATAGCTGGCCGAGCAGGGCCATTACCTCGCTCTCGTAAACCGAGGCACTATAGTAGTCGGTCAGCTGGTGAGTACCGACAAAATAATGGCGTACACGGAGTTGTTGTTCATGGGTTGGCGCAGCCGTCCCGATGGGCAGTTCAGCAAAGATTTGCCTGGAATCGGCATTGATGATAGGAACGCCCAGATGTTCGGCTATGCGCAGGCTGGCCTCGGTTTTCCCCACTGAGGTTGGCCCAAGAACAACAACCAGTGTATCCATGTTACCTGACTATTCCCCGTTTGGATGTACTTACGAAGTCTATGATATATTGTATCTCCGGTGTAAGGGGGAGCTGTTTCTTGATTTCCTCAATGCCCTCTTTCATAATACCCTTGGAGTAGAGAATACGGTAAGCATTGTGGATGAGGTCGATAAGTTCGTTGCTGAAACCATGGCGGCGTAGCCCGATAATGTTGATGCCTGCGTATCTTACTGGCTCCTTACCAACTATTACGTAGGGTGGAATGTCCTGGCTGAAACGGGAGCCTCCCTGTATCATCACATAGCCACCTATCTTACAGAACTGGTGGCATAGCACTTCGGCACTGATAATGGCGTTGTCATCAATGACCACCTCGCCAGCAAACTTGGTCGAGTTGCCTATAATGAGATGGTTTCCCAGTACACAGTCGTGGGCCACGTGCATGTTCTCCATCAGCAGGTTGTTATTGCCTACGATGGTGGTGCCTTTTGAGGCTGTTCCTTTGGATATTGTGACATTCTCGCGTATGCTGTTGTTGTCGCCAATTTCACAAATAGTCTCTTCGCCTCTGTACTTCAGATCCTGGGGCTTGGTGGAGAGACTGGCTCCGGGGAAAATCTCGTTGTTGTTGCCTATGCGGGCACCGCTATTGATGGTAACGCTATTCTGGAGGACATTGTTGTCACCCAGAATAGTGTTTTTGTCAATATAGCAGAATGGGCCGATGGTATTGTTGTCTCCCAACTTTGCTTCGGGGTGGACAAATGCTAAGGGGCTGATATTATTCATACTATTTGTTTTTTACAATTTGTGCTGTGAAAGTTGCCTCTGACACTACGTGGTCGCCCACGAACATGTAGCCTTTCATGGAACTGATGCCGTGACGTACCGGATGCAGCAGTTCTACGCGGAAGAGTAGCGTGTCGCCTGGAACTACTTTCTGGCGGAACTTCACGTCCGTGATGCCTAAGAAATAGGTTGACCATCTCTCGGGCTCTTCTACCTGGTTGAGAACCAGCAGACCGCCACACTGTGCCATGGCTTCTATCTGTAATACGCCTGGCATTACAGGCTCCTGTGGGAAGTGGCCGGTAAAGAAAGGCTCGTTACTGGTCACGTTCTTTACACCGGTAATGCTGGTTGGGCCGATAGAGGTAATCTTGTCTACCAGTTGCATGGGGTAGCGGTGAGGCAGCAGCTCGCGTATGCGTATGTTGTCCATAACCGGGGTCTCATTCGGGTCGTATATGGGAGCCTGAACGGAATGTTGCTTGATTTCTTTGCGCATCAGCCGGGCAAACTTGTTGTTTACCGTGTGCCCCGGACGCGTGGCTATAATTCTGCCTTTGAGGGGACGGCCGATAAGAGCCATGTCACCGATGATGTCCAGCAACTTGTGCCGGGTACACTCGTTCTCCCACATCAATGGGCGGTGCTGTATATAACCTATCTTCTTGGCATCCATATGGGGAACCTTGAGTACGTCGGCCAGCTGGTCGAGTTTCTCCTGGGCCACCTCGCGCTCATAGATGACGATGGCGTTGTCCAGGTCGCCACCTTTAATCAGATTGGCTTCCAGCAGGGGCACAATGTCACGTACGAAGACGAACGTGCGAGCCGGGGCTATCTCTTTGGCAAAGTTGTCAATGTTGTCGAGGGTGGCAAACTGGCTGTTGATAAACTTGGACTCGAAGGAACACATCGCGGTGATGCTAAACTGCTCATCGGGCAGGATAGTGATGCACGAACCGTTCTTGTCGTCCTTGATTTCTATCTTCTTGCGGATTACATAGAAGTTCTTAGGAGCATTCTGCTCCTGTATGCCTACCTCCTTAATCTTCTCGACATACTTCATGGCCGAGCCGTCGAGGATAGGAAATTCCGGGCCGTTGACCTGTATCAGACAGTTGTCTATGCCGAGGGCATACAGGGCTGCCATGCCATGTTCAATGGTACCTACCCGTATGTCACCGCTGGCCAATACGGTGCCGCGTTGGGTGTCGCTAACTTTCTCGGCTATCGCGTCTATGACGGGGTGGTTCTCCAAGTCTATGCGTTGTATCTTGTATCCATGGTTTTCAGGCGCGGGGTTAAAAGTTACGGTCAGGTTCAGTCCCGTGTGCAATCCTTTTCCAAAGAGTGAAAAACTCCCTTTGAGGGTTCTCTGCTTTGATGTGTCCATAATTTATACCGTTAGTTCTCCTGACAGGAGATATTTTGTTTTCGACTGTTGTTATTTCTGTTTCTTTAGTTCCTCTATCTCTTTCTGCAACTCGCTCAACTGGCGGTACATCTCGGGGAGTTTGCGGAAGATGGCTTGCGACTTGAAGTAGGAACGCTGATCCATGGGCGGGGTTCCTATCAGCATCTGATTGTCCTTCAGACTGCCGGGAACACCCGACTGGGCACCTAAGAACACCTTGTTGCCGATGGTAATGTGGCCGGCGATGCCTACCTGGCCGCCAAACATGCACCACTGGCCCACCTTGGTAGAGCCGGCGATGCCTACCTGGGCGCTCATTACGGTATTTTCGCCTATGTCGGTGTTATGGGCTATCTGTACCAGGTTGTCCAACTTTACACCTCTTCTTATAATGGTGCTGCCCATGGTTGAGCGGTCTATGCAGGTGTTGGCACCTATCTCCACGTCGTCTTCGAGCACAACATTGCCTATCTGCGGTATCTTGTCATAGCTGTTTGTCTCGGCGTTGGGGGCAAACCCGAAGCCGTCGGCACCTACCACGCTTCCGGCGTGTATGGTGTCGTTGTTGCCCAGCTTACAGTCGTGGTATATAGTGGCATTGGGGTATATGATACAGTTCTTGCCCATTACCACATTGTCGCCTATCGTTGCGTTGGGATATATCTGGCAGCCGTCACCTATCACGGCGTTCTCGCCAATATAGGCAAAGGCCCCGATGTACACATTGGCTCCCACCTTGGCTGATGTGGCTATAAAGGCCAGCTTGTCTACACCCTGCTTGCGGGGCTTCATGCTCTCGTAGAGTTGCAGTAGTTTGGCCACGCAGTCTCTGGCGTTGTCTACCCGTATCAGGGTGGTGGCTACGGGCTTGTCCAGCTGGAGCGAGTTGTCTACCAGTACTACAGAAGATTGTGTAGTATAAAGATAATGAGTATATTTGGGATTGGCTAAGAAAGAGATAGCTCCAGGAACGCCCTCCTCTATCTTGGCGAAAGTGGTCACGGTGGCGTCCTCGTTTCCCTCTACCTTTCCTTGTATGAATTGTGCTATTTGCTTTGCTGTAAATTCCATACCAATGGGTTGATTAATTTTTGCAAAAATACTAAATATAATTCAGAATCTTTGATAACAGAGGTAATATTTGCGTATTTTTTTAGATAACAGCGATATATTCAGTATTTCTGACGCCTCTGTAATGTCTTTAATGCTGCCATCCTTGTACAGGATAGAGATGTGGTCGTCGTGGATGTCGTACATGTCTTTCTGGACGGTGCTTACGTTAACCAGATAGGAGGCCTCCTCGTAGGTTATGCCTATTTGGGTGGCTATGGTGCGCTGTATCTTGGCTATCTCGGCCTCTTCCACGGGTTCGTTGCGAACCTCTACTTTGAAGATGCGCCTCTCTATGAGGTCACGGGCCAACAGCGACAGGATGGGGTCGCTATGGGTCGTCCATACCTTTATGCTGGACCATATATCGTTGTCATCGAGTAGTTCATAGTAGTGTAGGGCATCGTCATGGGTCATGAAGTGCTCACGGCCTACCTCGTTATACAGAAAGTACTGGAGCGACGGAGGGGCGAAAAGGTGTTCGCCCTGGCGGGCTAAGTACTTGGCCCGCGACAGCAGACTTATCAGCTGTTTCTCACACGCCACTGTGGTCTTGTGTAGATACACTTGCCAGTACATGAGCCGTCGCGAGGTAAGGTAGTTCTCTATCGAGTAGATACCCTTGTAGTCTACCACCAGATTGTCGTCCACTACATTGAGCATCTTGATGATGCGGGCCGAGCCGATGTTGCCCTCGGTTACACCGGTGAAGAAACTGTCGCGTCGTAGATAGTCCAGCCGGTCCATATCCAGCTGACTGCTGATGAGCTGATGCAGGAAACGTTTGGGATATTCGTCCTTGAAGATGCTGATGGCCAGCGCCAGCTGTCCACCCAGGTCGTGGTCTATCTGATTCATCATCATGAGCGAGATATCTTCGTGCGATATGCCGTGGATGAGGGTGTTCTCCAACACATGTGAGAACGGCCCGTGCCCAATGTCGTGCATGAGGATGGCAGCCTGTACAGCTTCGGCTTCGCTCTCAAAGATAAAGACCCCCTTGAGCGTCAGCGACAGGATAGCCTCGCTCGTCAGGCAAAACGCTCCCAACGAGTGCTGAAAGCGGGTATGCTGCGCGCCTGGGTAGACCACACTGGTGAGTCCCAACTGCTTGATTCGGGTCAGGCGTTGGAACAGGGGATGCCGCACGATGCTGAGCAGCAGTCCCCGGGGTACCTTGATAAATCCGAAGACCGGATCGCTTATGATTTTACTATCGTTCAATGCTGTCCAATTCGTGAGCCATCTGCGTCTGGAGCTCTTGGGCCTTCTGGGCAGCCACTTCTGCAAAGTCGGTGCCTGTAGAGGCGTAGATAATGCCGCGCGAGGAGTTGACGAGCAGTCCGCAGTCGCGGGTCATGCCATACTTGCACACCTCTTGCAGGCTGCCACCCTGTGCACCCACACCGGGAACCAGCAGGAAGTGGTCGGGGGCCAGACGGCGTATGTCCTGGAACATGCTGCCCTGTGTGGCACCTACTACGTACATCATGTTTTCGCAGCTGCCCCATTTCTGGCTCTTGCTCAGAACTTTCTCGAAGAACTTCATACCGTCTTTGGCTTCTGTCATCTGGAAGTCTAACGAACCCTTGTTGGACGTTAGTGCCAGCAGAATGACCCACTTGCCGTCGTAGCCCAAGAATGGTGTCACGCTGTCCTCGCCCATGTATGGGGCCACGGTCAGAGCGTCCAGGTTGTACTCTTCGAAAAATGTTCGGGCGTACATGGCTGATGTGTTGCCTATGTCACCGCGCTTGGCATCGGCTATGATGAAATGGTGGGGATATTTGGCCTGGATATACTGGATGGTCTTCTCAAAGGCTATCATGCCCTTGACACCAAAGGCTTCGTAGAAAGCCAAGTTGGGTTTGTAGGCCACGCAGTAGGGGGCCGTGGCGTCAACGATGGCCTTGTTGAAGGCAAATATAGGGTCTTCCTCCGCCAACAGGTGCTGAGGTATCTTCTTGAGGTCGGTGTCCAGACCCACACAGAGGAATGTCTTCTTCTTGAATATCTCGTTTGTCAGTTCTTGCTTATTCATTGTTGTGTCTGTTATATACTTGTACGGTTTTTATGCTTGTGTCACCTTGGTGGGTTACAGCACCTGGTCTTGCTCTGGTAGTCATAGCCCGTGGGGTGCGTATTGTCAGTTCTCAGCCGATGGCTCCTGGCGAGGCGCATAGCTTGCTGGGCTTAGAGTTCGCTCTCTTTCAATCGCTCGGCGTTCTCGGCCACAGTCAGCGCGTCTATCATATCCTGGATATTGCCATTGAGAAATCCCTGCAAGTCGTGGGTGGTATAGCCGATGCGGTGGTCGGTAACGCGGCCTTGGGGGAAATTGTAGGTACGTATCTTGGCGCTGCGGTCGCCGGTTGATACCAGCGACTTGCGCCGGTTGGCAATGTCGTCGACGTACTTCTGGTGCTCCTTGTCGTAGATAAAGGTACGCAGACGAGCCAGTGCGCGCTCCTTGTTCTTGGGCTGGTCGCGTGTCTCGGTACACTCTATGAGTATCTCCTCGGTCTCGCCGGTATTGGGGTTCTTCCACATATAGCGCAAGCGTACTCCTGACTCTACCTTGTTCACGTTCTGGCCACCGGCGCCGCTTGAGCGGAACGTATCCCACTTTATCTCTCCCTCATTGATATTCACCTCGAATTTGTCGGCCTCGGGCAGCACGGCCACCGTGGCTGCGCTGGTGTGCATGCGCCCCTGTGTCTCGGTGGCAGGTACACGC
>CAKPRX010000086.1 GCA_934183135.1 uncultured Prevotella sp. | reverse complement strand
GTAGGAACAAGTCCCACATTATCTACTTTTTTGTTGTGTTGCAAATGTGCTGCAAATAAGCGATAAACAAGCGCATAACAAAGGCATAAGAAACAAGACCCCTATAAACGCAAAAAGCGTGCAACTCATTGAGCTGCACGCTTTTGCTTATTGTTTATTCTGTATTTTCTTCTTGGCACTACTTAACCTCCTCAAAGTCGGCATCCTGGATATTGTCGTCCGACTTGTTGCTACCGGCATCGGTACCAGCCTGCTGACCGGCACCAGCCTGAGCACCTGCGCCGGGCTGGGCACCTGCGCCCTGATACATCTGGGCACTGGCGGCCTGCATTACCTGGTTCAGGTTGGCGATGGCGGTGTCTATGGCGGCTATGTCGGCTGCCTTGTGAGCATCCTTGAGCTGCTGCAGAGCCTGCTCGATAGGAGCCTTCTTGTCAGCGGGAATCTTGTCGGCATTGTCCTTCAGGAAGTTCTCGGTGGTAAATATCATCGAGTCGGCCTGGTTCATCTTGTCGACCTTCTCGCGCTCGGCCTTGTCGGCGGCGGCGTTCTGCTCGGCCTCAGCCTTCATACGGTCTATCTCCTCCTTGCTCAGGCCAGACGAAGCCTCGATACGGATGGCCTGCTCCTTGCCGGTGGCCTTATCCTTGGCGCTCACGTTGAGGATACCGTTGGCATCAATATCAAATGTCACCTCGATCTGAGGCACACCACGACGGGCGGGAGCGATGCCCTCCAGATTAAACTGGCCAATACTCTTGTTCTGGGCGGCCATAGGACGCTCGCCCTGCAGCACGTGTATGGTCACGGCTGTCTGGTTGTCTACGGCAGTAGAGAACACCTCGCTCTTCTTACAGGGGATGGTGGTATTGGCATCTATCAGCTTGGTCATCACGCCACCCATGGTCTCGATACCCAGTGTCAGCGGAGTAACATCGAGCAGTACGATGTCACCCACACCGCTCTCCTTGTTCAGGATGGCACCCTGGATAGCAGCACCGATGGCTACCACCTCATCGGGGTTAACGCCCTTAGAAGGCTCCTTGCCGAAGTAGTTCTTTACCAGTGTCTGAACGGCAGGTATACGGCTCGAGCCACCTACGAGGATTACCTCGTCGATATCGGAGGTCTGCAGACCAGCGTCGCGCATGGCGTTCTGACAAGGTACCAGACATGCCTGGATAAGGCTGTGGGCCAACTGCTCAAACTGAGCACGTGTCAGAGTCTTAACCAAGTGCTTTGGCACACCACCCTCGGCACTGATGTAGGGCAAGTTAATCTCAGTAGAGGTAGAGCTTGACAACTCTATTTTGGCCTTCTCGGCGGCCTCCTTCAGACGCTGCATGGCCATGGGATCCTTGGTCAGGTCGATACCCTCGTCGGCCTTGAAGCCCTGGGCCAGCCAGTCTATAATAACCTGGTCGAAGTCATCACCACCCAGGTGAGTATCACCATTGGTAGCCAGTACCTCGAACACGCCGCCACCAAACTCGAGGATAGAGATATCGAATGTACCACCACCCAGGTCGAACACGGCAATCTTCATATCCTTGTTGGCCTTGTCCACACCGTAAGCCAGGGCTGCGGCGGTAGGCTCGTTGACGATACGCTGTACGTTGAGTCCAGCTATCTGGCCGGCCTCCTTGGTGGCCTGGCGCTGTGAGTCAGAGAAGTAGGCTGGCACCGTGATAACGGCATCCGTAACCTCCTGGCCCAGATAGTCCTCAGCAGTCTTCTTCATCTTCTGCAGAATCATAGCAGAAATCTCCTGAGGAGTATATTTACGGCCGTCGATGTCCACACGGGGATAGCCGTTCTCGTTAACCACCGTGAAGGGTACACGCTCAGCCTCTTTCTTGCTCTGCTCATAGGTCTCGCCCATAAAACGCTTGATCGAGTAGACCGTGTTCTTAGGGTTGGTGATGGCCTGACGCTTAGCGGGGTCGCCCACCTTACGCTCACCGTCCTTGACAAAACCTACGACCGAAGGAGTTGTACGCTTACCTTCGCTGTTGGCAATAACCACAGGCTCAGAGCCTTCAAAAACAGATACACAAGAGTTTGTTGTACCTAAGTCGATTCCAATAATCTTTCCCATAATGCTATATATTTTTTTATTTTTATTCAACAATTAATTTACGCTTATCCTTATACAAAAGGCGTGCCAAGGCGTTGCCGGCCAGCGTCATCTCTGCCAAATGTGTCAGTATTGGCGCATCTGCGTCAGCCTTTTCTGCCACCCCCATCGCTCACAGGGCGGGCACACCAATCTGCCCCACAGACTTACTGACCCTCTATTTTAGAGAAGAGCGGCGCACGATACGCCTCTGAGACATCACTGAAAAGATGCCATATCTTATTATATATAAAGGTATCGTGCGCGGGCGCGATGGGTGCCACGAAGCTGGCCCTTACAATGACCGCACGCGAAATGGCAACCAAGGGGCACCGCACGCTGACCTCCAGGCCAACGGCTGCCACAGCGGCCGCCATTTTTGCTATCTTGTAAAAAAAAAATCGCAAAACTATTCGCTTATTCAGTTTATATTCAGTATCTTTGCAGAAGATAGGCGGCACCTCTGCAATTCAAACGAGTTTGATTGCTATCGGTTTGCGCTATCTTTGCAGAAGTAACTAAGCATATTTCAATCATTAACTATTTTACAGTTACCACAATGAATCTACCACTACTCCCCCATGGCCGTGCCCTGACTTCCCTGTGTATGGCCCTGTTGCTCACCACCAGTCTGCCGACACGGGCCGACATAGGCGACACCTTTACCGTAGACTGCTGCACCTACACCGTGCAGACCGAGGCCAACGGCACCGGCACCGTAAGCCTCACCGGCTATAAGGCCACCACCGAGATACCCGAAACGCTACGCATAGACCGCGTCACTGCCCCCAGCAGCGGCATACAGTACACCGTAACTGCCATCAAAACGCCCATCGTGGGTTACGGCAGTCCGTCGCCCCGATACGTATACATAGGCAGCCACGTTACCACCTTCCCCGACAACCCTCTGGCCGTGGTAGACGGATGGACCATACGCCAGTTAGAGATAGCCGAGGACAACCCTAAGTACGAGTATTACAGTCACTGTCTGTACGACAAGACCCAGCCCACGGCGCAGGAGCAGTTCCTGGGCTATATAACCATAGCCTCGACCTCTAAGGACGAGGTGCGACTCAAAGAGGGTATCACCCGCATCAGCAGCCAGTGGAACCTAAGCGTGGCCGCAGGCACACTGGTATGTCCGTCGACACTTAGAAGCATCGATGCCAGCGCCTTCGCCTCAGGCTACAACTACTCGCTCAGGGGTATCAGTCTCAACGAGGGACTGGAGGAGATAGGGCGTGAGGCTTTCAAGGGCTGCGTCTTCACCACGATTGACCTGCCCGCCAGTCTCAAGACCATGGGGGCCGATGCCTTCGCCAACTGCAAAAAGCTCGCCTCGGTGACCCTGCCCGCCAGTTTGGTCGAGAAAGACTATGTTTATAACACAGAATACAACAAAGTTGGCATTGGCGAAGAATACTTTGAAAACTGCAATGCCATAACTCAGATTACCATTGCCGAGGGAACCACTCGTATAGGCAAATGGGCTTTTCGCGCATTTAACCAGTTATCGGCAAACATATCCCTGCCTAATACATTAACAAGTATAGGTCAAGAATCGTTTTTGGGTTCTGCGATTACCAGCATAGCGATTCCTAATACAGTACAGACCATTGGCCACCAGGCCTTCATGTATTGTCGGAACCTTGTCAACGTCACCCTTCCCGACAACTGCCTTGTAAGCGACGGTGCCTTTGACGACACGCCCTATTTCAACAACTGCAAAGCAGCCAGCACCGATGGGGCTACCTATATCGGCGCAACACTCTTCGAGTTTACCAACAAGACGGGCGTCACAGCGTACGCCGTCAAAGAGGGAACCAAACGTATTGCATGGCGAGCCATGAAGAATACCGGATGTCAGAATATCAAGCAACTCACGTTGCCTTCTACCCTGAAAGAAATCGGGCAATATGCCTTTGCCAATATGTCTGCCCTTGAGACCCTCGATATCCCAAACAGTGTAAAGTCTCTTAGTGTAGATATTCTAAGAGATTGCACCTCGCTCAAGGAGCTGCACATCGGAACCGGACTTGAGAGCATTGATACCTGGAGTTACTCGCGCTCCATGTTTGGTCCCACGCCTAAATTAACAACCCTGACCGTAGACCCTGCCAACCCGTACTATCGCAGCTACAATAACCGGCTGATACGCCGTGCAGACGATACGCTCCTCGAGATAGCACAGGGTACTATCCAAGGCGACGTGGTGATAGACAATGTGCGAAGGGTCAACGTGTTAGCCATGTATACTCTTGTGGGAGCTGATGTCACGGTAACATTTGGCCCCGACGTGGAATACATAGACCCGCAAATCGGCAATTATCAGCATAGCGCTGTCCACGTAAAGTCCTACCATGTCGACTCGGCCAGTCCCTATTATCTTGCAACCGACGGTTTCCTCATTCGCCGTGCGGATAGTACCCTCATTGCCGCCCCTGTTCTCCATATTAGTGAAGACGGCGAGCTAAGCCTACCAGCTGCCATTGCACGCACATCGCTTCTGTGGGATGCCAGCTATACCAAGCTTACTCTGCACGCCATCGGCCATATAGATATCAATGAGCCAACGGCAAGCTTCTGTTGGCCCGACAAGCTGGTGCTGTCCTATCCCTGCGTCAGCACCATTACGATAGCCGGAAAGCCGCTCAGCGAGGCACTGAGCGAGATAAAAGGCTTAATAAGTGTAGACCCCTACGGAGGCACCTACGCTAACGGCACGTTTACCGCTGCCGCCACACGCCCTGCCAACATGGCTGCCAACACACTCTACTTTACCCCCAGCAGCGCCGAGGCCGACCAGCCCAACACCGTTGTGGTATCCAGCGCCGGCACCCCAGCAACCGCTATCGCCACAGACATGAGCAAGGCCCCCGCCGCACCGCAGGCCACCTGCCGGCAGCTCACCATTACCGATGGGGTGGCCTTTGACACGCCCATCGACTTTACCGCCGAGCGCGCCTCGCTGAGCCGCACCCTGCCCGTAGGCCAGTGGGTGCCCGTGGGTATGCCCTTCAGCGCCCAGGCCCCTGCCGGCCTCAGCGTACAGGCCCTGCAGACCGACTGGCTCAGCGACCAGGCCAAGGCCGTAGGGTTCGACCGCACCACCTGCACCCTGCAGGCTGGCCAGGCCTATCTGGTCAAGGCCACTGAGGCCACCACTACTTTCGCCGTGACCGATGCCACCGTACCAGCCACCATACCCACCACCGAGGAGTCGGCCTTCGTGAGCGTACTCCAGGAGCCCGTAGTCTTCGACGAGGCTTTCCGCGCACGCCCCGAGAACCAGGGCTACGCCTTCTACGCCTACGATGCCGAGCATACCACCTTCCGCCTACTGGGCATGGGCGACACCTGTCCTCTCTACGGTGGCTATCTCAAGGTGCGTGGCGCTACAGCCACCCAGTTGCCGGTAGCGCTCGACGGCACCATCACGGGCATCGACGGCCTCACCGCTGACGGCGACTGCCCGAGCCGTCCCGGCGATCGTATCTACGACCTCTGCGGCCGCCGGCGCTCCTCCCTGCAGCGCGGCCTCAACATCGTGCATGGCCGCAAGGTCGTCGTAAGATAATCGCATCATCTCCCACATCACTGCCATTAGCCAATAGTTACATGCAAGCAGCATGGGCTACTGGCTAAGTGGCAGTTGTTTTTTGCGCAAACCGTCATATTTTTCGCATATTTTACGCATAAAATGCTACCCGTTTCGGTAATTATCACTAACTTTGCAGCCGCGAAAATAAATATCAGCATTAAATTTTCTAATTAGTTTAATATCAACAACGCAAGTGGTTATGAAACAGCTCTGTTATTTTGCGGCAGCAGCCATTGCTTTAGGCTTGGCCGCATGTTCTGAAGACACGATTACACCCACCAACGGTGGAGAGCCCCAGGTGGCCACTATCAACTACGCGCCAGCCCATGCTCCCGAGGTGGCTGCCTACTCCAACAGTTACCGCGTGGCCAGCCAGGACGAAAGCGTGGTGAGCATCAAGGGTGTGGCACCGCTGGCCAACGATGTGCTCGAGTCGACAGCCAAGGTATTCATCGACATCCTGCCCGAGGAGCAGGACAACCTCAACCTTACACCGAAGAAGGAAGGTGTAAGCGACTGGACAACCAACTACCTCTATGTGTCCAACGGCAAGCCCTTCACGCTCTATCCCGCCTACTCGCAGACGGCAAGCCACGACATCATAGGCATCTACTATTATGACAAGGATGGCAAGAAACACGAGGAGAACATCTTTGACAACAACGGCCAGTGCCCCTGGGGCTATTACAAGAACCAGAAGGGCATACAGATAACCGTGAAGAAAGGCTACAAGTTTGGCTTCTATCTCAGCACCAAGTATGGCTATAACCGCAACGACCGCTACGGCGAGTATGTGGGCAATGTTGCAGAGACCTACTACTCTAACGTGAGCGAGAACAGCGGCTCGTGCTCGTACGAGGCCCACTACTGGCTCTGGGAGGACAAGGAGTGCCACGGCAAGGGTGTCCACTCTGTCTCGTTCAAGTATGGTGGCAACACGTTCTTCGGATTTGAGGACTGGGAGCACTATAACAACAATTTCGACCTCAACGATGTGGTATTCATGGTTACTCCAGCCCTCGACACCAAGGATCAGCCTACCGAGGAGGACAAGAAGCCAGAGGTAAATCCCACGCCAGACCCCGACCCGAAACCCAACCCCGATCCGGACCCAACCCCTGACCCACTGCCAGACCCGACGCCATCGGTAGTAGCCGGCAAGGGGTCGGTCGAGGTCAACTTCTCTATCAACGACCGCTCTTACGAGGCCAACGACACCAAGCTGTCTATCCACGTGCGCGACACCACCGATGTAACGGTGTTCATCCCGACGCCTGCCGACTACTACTGTCCGGCCGACGATATGCTCATCGTACAGAAGCACGATGTGGCACAGACATACAGCACCACCAGCACGGTCGAGATGAACATCAACGGCAACACCGTATCGCTCACCACCACCTACGCCAAGGAGGGCATCACCATCACCACCAAGGGTATCAATGCCGATGTACTGAAGTATCTCCGCAAGACTTACAACGACGGTCTTACCTTCGAGATTAACAGTTACTTCAACACCAAGCGTATCGATGCCGACGGCAAGGAGGTGCCTGTCACACGTAGCGAGCTTCAGGCGCTGCTCAATCAGACCAAGATCTCGTTTACACGCACGCCTATGTTCTACCTCAACGCCTTTGGTATGATCGACGGCAACATCGTCTCCAACGACTGCAGTGTCACCCCGCTCAGCCCGTCGCTCTTCGGCGACAAGAAAGGCAGCAACCCCGAGCACGGCACCACCTCATACCTCTACATCTGGGAGCGCAAGTAACATACTTATAAGTACAAGTCATAAGAAAGCGACTGTCAGGCGAGCACTAATCGCCTAACAGTCGCTTTTCTTTTGTGTTAAAAAATGAGCGCGGCCCTCATTTTTGTGCCAGCAGACTGTCTGCGCAAGAAAATAACCTATTACCTTTGTACCATCATTCAAGTTACAACATTGTAGAGAGGGATAACATGGGAGTAAGAACCATCGCACTGAGACACGCCTTTCACACCTCGCTGCCCATCATGGCTGGCTACGGGTTCTTAGGGCTCACTTATGGCATATACATGCACGAGCTGGGGTTCAGTTTCGTCTACCCCATGCTGCTGGCCATCACCGTATATGCTGGGAGTGCCGAGTTTCTGATAGGCAACATGCTGTTAGGCAGTTTTCACCCCTTACAGACTTTTCTGATGGTGCTGATGGTCAACGCCCGACACCTTTTCTATGGTCTGTCCATGCTCGACAGATACAAGGGCATGGGCTGGAAGAAGTTCTTTCTCATCTTCGGCATGTCCGATGAGACCTTTGCTCTGACCAATTCGGTCAAGGCGCCCGCAGGGGTAGACAAGGGGTGGTTTCTGCTGTGGCTTACCTGGCTGGACGAGGCTTACTGGGTGACAGGGGCCACCGTGGGCGGACTGATAGGGCCACTGCTCACCCTCGACCTCAAGGGGTTAGACTTTGTACTGACTGCCATGTTTACAGCCATATTCGCCGACAACTGGGTCAAGGAGAGCAGCCATGCCAGCAGCCTCTCGGGGCTATTTATCTCGGCACTCTGCCTGCTGATATTCAGTGCCGACCACTTCATTATACCAAGTATGGTCGCGATACTGCTGTTTCTCACCATCTACCGCAAGCAAGGGAGGGTGGCCCAATGACTATTTGGCAACAAATCATCATGGTGGCAGCGGGCGTGGTGGCAACCATGATTACACGCTTCATCCCTTTCATAGCCTTCCGCCCTGGCCGGCCCACGCCCAAGTACATCCTGTACCTGGGCAAGGTGCTGCCGCCGGCCGTCTTCGCCCTGCTGGTGGCGTATTGTCTTCGGAGCACCGTCTCAGCAAGCCCCACCGGCTTCATCCTGTCGGCAGATGCTGTGGCGCAATACATTGCCGTGGCGTTCACCCTGCTCATCCACGTATGGCGAAGAAACATCATGCTGTCCATTGCCGCCGGCACCCTCTGCTATATGATACTTATCCGGCTATGACAGGCTGCCAGGGCATAATAGGAAAACTGCCCGAGTATCAGAGGGCCCCATAGTTCATCCCATAGTTATCGCCGCGCCATCCCGACTCTATCTGCCTTCATACCATGAATGTGTTAAAAATGAACGGGGCTCTTAATTTTTAAGTTAACATCCTGTTTACATTCGGAACAATGTATTATCTTTGCAGCAGAAATAACTTATAAGTTAATTATGAGCGCCAAATATAGCATTGAGCTCATAGAAGAGTATGCAAATGTCAACTTCTATAGTATTCACC
>CAKPRX010000085.1 GCA_934183135.1 uncultured Prevotella sp. | reverse complement strand
CGTTCAAGGGCGAACAGGAAGCCATAATACGCAATCTGCTTGCAGGCAACGACACCTTTGTGCTCATGCCTACCGGAGGTGGCAAGAGTTTGTGCTACCAGTTGCCGTCGCTCATCATGGACGGCACAGCCATTGTCGTATCGCCGCTCATTGCCTTGATGAAGAACCAGGTGGATGTCATCAACGGACTGAGCGAAGAATCGGGTGTGGCACACTATCTCAACTCATCGCTCAACAAGGCAGCCATCAATCAGGTGCGCAACGACATATATGCCGGACGCACAAAACTGCTGTATGTGGCTCCGGAATCGCTCAATAAGGAGGACAATCTCGAGTTTTTCCGCTCGTTCAAGATTTCGTTCTACGCTGTTGACGAGGCACACTGTATATCGGAATGGGGTCACGACTTCCGTCCCGAATACCGCAACATACGCCCTACGATAAACAAGATTGGCGCAGCACCGGTCATAGCGCTCACGGCTACAGCCACCGACAAGGTGCGCATGGACATAAAGAAGAGTCTGGGCATAGCCGACGCGAAGGAGTTCAAGAGTTCGTTCAACCGCGCCAACCTCTATTATGAGGTGAGACAGAAGACGAACGACATCGACAAGCAGATCATAAAATTCATCAAACAACATCCTGGCAAGAGCGGCATCATCTACTGCATCTCGCGCAAGAAGGTGGAGGAACTGGCTGCCGTGCTGAAAGCCAACGACATCAAGGCGGCGGCTTATCACGCCGGTCTCGACTCGGCTACACGCTCGCAGACGCAGGACGACTTCCTCATGGAGCGCATCGACGTCATCGTGGCTACCATAGCCTTCGGCATGGGCATCGACAAACCCGACGTGCGCTTCGTGCTACACTACGACATACCCAAGAGCCTGGAGGGCTACTACCAGGAGACCGGACGCGCCGGGCGAGATGGCGGCGAGGGCATCTGCATAGCCTTTTACTCCTACAAAGACCTGCGCAAGCTGGAAAAATTCATGGAGGGCAAACCTGTCGCAGAGCAGGACATCGGCAAGCAGCTGCTCCAGGAGACGGCGGCCTACGCCGAGTCGTCGCTCTGCCGTCGCAAGATTTTGCTCCATTACTTCGGCGAGGATTATCCCAAGGACAACTGCGAGAACTGCGACAACTGTCTGCATCCCAAGGAGAAGATAGAGGCCCAGGAGCAGTTAGTGGTGGCCTTAGAGGCCATCCTGGCCCTGAAGGAGAACTTCCGGCAGGAATATGTCATAGACTTTATCAAGGGGCGGGGCACCGACGACATCGTGTCGCACCACCACAACGAGCTGGAAGAGTTTGGCTCGGGCGAGGACTTCAACGAGAAACTCTGGAGCCCCGTCATCCGGCAGGCCATCATAGCCGGGTACATCAAGAAGGACGTAGAGAGCTACGGCCTGCTGAAGGTTACGGCCGCCGGACGCCGCTTTGTCAAGTCGCCGCACTCCTTCATGGTCGTCATGGACACCGAGTTCAAGGACGAGTACGACGATGAGGAGCCACAGGGCAGCATGGCGGCGCTGGACCCCGAGCTGTACGACATGCTGGTAAGCCTGCGCAAGCAGGTGGCCAAGAGGTTAGGGCTGGCACCTTACGTCATCTTCTTCGACGCCTCCCTGGAACAGATGGCCACCATGTACCCCATCACCCTGCAGGAGCTCCAGAACATCCAGGGCATCGGCGTGGGCAAAGCCAAGAAGTACGGGGC
The DNA here is from genome assembly GCA_934183135.1 of uncultured Prevotella sp. Lineage (GTDB taxonomy): Bacteria > Bacteroidota > Bacteroidia > Bacteroidales > Bacteroidaceae > Prevotella. The sequence continues at coordinate 7,525 of CAKPRX010000085.1, read as the reverse complement.
CGAGTTCTGCGCCCTTATCCGCCGCCACTGCGAAGAAAACGGCATCGAGCGGCCGGAAGAGTTCAGGGTAAAGACGGTGGCCAAGAAGAGCATGCTCAAGGTCAAAATCATACAGAGCATAGACCGCCAGATAGCCCTGGACGACATAGCCACCGCGCAGGGCCTCGACTTTGACGAGCTGCTCGACGAGATAGAGGCCATCGTGTACAGCGGCACCAAGCTCAACATAGACTATTTCCTGGACGACGTGATGGACGAGGAGCGTATCGACGACATCTTCGACTACTTCATGGAGAGCGATACCGACGACCTGAACACCGCCATCGAGGAACTGGGGGGCGACTACTCTGACACCGACATCCGCCTGGTACGCATCAAGTTTCTCTCCGAGGTGGCCAACTGACCGGGGCCGGGGCTCAGCCATCTGCCACGCATACGGCCACACATACAGACCAAATCAACAAGACACCATACATTATGAAAAGACTTTTTTTCAGTTGCCTGCTCATAGCCTGTGCCACCATGGCCATGGCCCAGGCCGCCCCAGGCACCTTCTCCATCATTCCCCGTGTGGGCGTGAGCATCTCCAACATTTCCAATAACCCACAGTACATAGGCAATGCCGACTACAGCTTAGACGCCAAGGCCAAGGCGGGCTTCTCGGTAGGTGCCGACGCTTACTACCAGGCCTCGCGGCAGATAGGCGTGTCGGCCGGTGTACACTACGTGTCGGTGGGCAACAAGTACGACGACTACGATGTGCTTACAGAGCGTCCTGCCGAGGACGCCACCGAGGCCAAGTACGAGTCATATACCGACCTGAGCAACACACTGTGCTACGTGGCCGTGCCCCTTATGGTTCACGGATATATAGCTAAGGGCCTGTCCGTCAACGCGGGTGTACAGGCGGGTCTGCTCACCCATGTCAAGGAAGAGTTTACCACACAGGCCTTCGTACAGAACATCCACACGGGCGTGCGCACCTACAGCCAGAATGTAAACAAGGTGGAGAACACGTCGGACGCACTCTATAACAAGGTAGACTTCAGCATACCCGTGGGCATCTCGTACGAGTACATGAACGTGGTGCTCGACGTGCGCTACAACTTCGGCCTCACCCATGTCCTGAAGTATGCCAACAGCAAGAACCGCAGCGCCATGCTTACCGTGGGCTACAAGTTAGACCTCTAAACACGGGCAGCCACACCGCCCCACCCCATCGCCCAACCGCCATGCCCTGCCCCAAGGCAGGCCGCGGCTGGGCTTTTTCATAAGACAAACCAACAAAAACAAACTTACCACAATGAACAAGAAAATCTTCTTTGCCCTGCTGACGTTCCTGGGCGCCCTCGGCTGCCGGGCACAGTCAGCCCCCTCGTACCAGGCCCTGGCCGACAGCATGGCCCAGGCCCTTATCACCCATTTCTGGGGCGCCAGCTTCCCGGGTTACCCCGACCGCTACTACTTCAACTACGGCAGCGACCTCTCTGACCTCTCTACCGGCAACTACTGGCCCGAGGCCCACGCCATAGACGTCATTACCGACGCCTACCTGCGCACGGGCGACCGGCGCTACAGCGCGCTGTACCCCCTGTGGTGGCAGGGGGCACCGCGCTACAACTTTGCCCACGACGGGCAGCAGCCCTGGTGGAACCCATTTGTCGACGACATGGAGTGGATAACGCTCGCCCTGATACGCATGTTCGAGGCCACGGGCGACACGGCCTACATCAGTCGCGCCCGGCAAATCTACGACGACTGGATATGGTCTACCTGGGGCCCCGACGACGAGGCGCCATGGCACGGGGGCATCACCTGGAAGACCGATGTGTCCAAGTCCAAGAACGCCTGCTCCAACGGGCCGGCGGCCATCATCGCCGCCAAACTGGCCAAGCTGTACCGCCAGGCCGGATTTAAGCAGGGCAAGGGCCACCGCGCCTACCTGGCCGAGGCCAAGGCCATATACGCCTGGCTGCGCGCCAACCTCTTCGACCACGACACCGGGGCCGTGTACGACAACATGAACAGCAAGGGCCACATCAGCCACGCCACCTTTACCTACAACAGCGGCACCTTTATCGGGGCTGCCCACCAGCTGTACCAGCTCACCGGCGACAAGCGCTACCTGGACGACGCCGTACGGGCGGCCAACTATGTCATCCGGCAGAAGTCGGACAACTTTGGCGTGCCCGACGATGCCGTGCGGGGCGACGGCGGCCTGTTCCACGGCATCTTCTTCCGCTACTTTGCCCCCTTGGCCAAGGAGCCGGGACTGCCCCTGGCCACCCGCACCCACTTCCGCAACTACCTGCTGTACTGCGCCAGGGTGGCAGCCCGGCAGGGTGTCAACCCACGTACCCATCTCTACGGAGGACGCTGGCGCCAGGCTCCCGGCGACCACGAGCCCGTATGCCTGACGGCCCATCTCACCGGCTGCATGCTCATCGAGGCTGCCTGCACGCTGCAGTAAGGGCCACGCGGCCGTATCCCCTAACCACCAGAAGCATCATCGCCCGACTCTATTTCACAAGAGAGGGGCGATGATGCTTTTTTGGGCAAACGCCGAGGGAGCCCCCTCGGGCACCGCAACGAGGGCACGGCCGCTGCCAGCCACCGCCTGTTCCAGTGGCCGCCGTACCAAGTCATGCCAGACACCCGAGAAAGTCTTCTCGTATCGTTCGGCCAACACGCTCATTTCGTTCGGTACGAGCACCTGTATCGTTCGGCACGAGTGTGCGCATCGTTCGGTACGAGATGACCAGCAGAGCCCTCTGGCATCACATAGCCACCCATTTCGCCCAGACGCCATGCCCCTGCAGGGATAATAGAACCTGCGCAAGCCCGACAGAGGAGACCATTGTAAGGCTTTCGCCCGATATGATTTCGATGTTTGCCGATTATTTATTAACTTTGGAGCCTAATTAAAAAAACTGCCAGATGAGTATCAAATACGAAATACACTCCATAAAGAACTCCAAGGGTACGGGGAAAGAACAGGAGTTTGTGCGGATATTCGAATGTCCGCCCCGGACCGACCGACAGCTGGAGGACCATATCCAGAGCAACTGCTCGCTGACGAAAGGCGACGTGCAAGCCACGCTAATGACGCTGCGCGACTGCATGATACATGAGCTTTCGCACGGCAACCGTTTCCACATTCCGGAGATAGGCTATTTCTCACTGGCCGTAGACCTCGACATGCCCGAGGACAAGCCTATGGAGAAAGTGCGCGGCGACTATATCAGTGTTCGCAACATCAAGTTCCGCCCCGATGCCGAGCTGCTCAACGAGGTGAGACGCAGCACGCGGTTCGAGCGTGCCAGGTTCTCGTCAAAGTCACGCCAATACACGGAAGACGAGCTGCTGCGAAGGATAAGAGAGCACCTTGCAACAAACAACTGCATCACAAGGCGCGACCTGGAACTGAACTTCGGACTGCGCCAAAGCACGGCCCTGAAATGGCTGAGGCACTTTACCGAGACAGGGATACTGAAGAAAGAAGGGGCGCGAAACTCGCCAGTGTATTTTCTGAACAGATAGACTATGACCAACGTATGGATAAGCGCCGCAGGACTTTGCGGAGCGACAATGATAGGCAGTCTCCTTGGCTTTGGGATAAAGGAGCTGCCGCACAAGTGGAACGACACGGTGCTGGGCTACTGCGCCGGAGTGATGCTCGCCGCATCGACACTGGGGCTGATAGTGCCTGCCTTTGAGGCAGGAACCACGCCATGGTGGCTTGTCGCCATAGGAGTCATGGCGGGCGCGCTGTTCCTCAACGTGCTCGACCTCGTGACGCCACACCTCCACCACATCACCGGCCTCGATGCCGAGGAACACCGCAACAACTCCACGCTCAACCACATCATGCTGTTTGTCATGGCCATAGCCCTACACAAGTTGCCCGAAGGCATCGCCGCAGGAGTGAGCATGAGCGAGGGCGAGGAGGCTTCGTGGGCCGTGAGCCTCGGCATCGCGCTACAGAACATTCCCGAAGGCATGGTGATAATAGCACCGTTGCTGCTCGCCGGAGTGACGCGCATCCGCACATTCGTAATATCCATCGCCATAGGCCTGCTCGAGGCCGTCGGGGTGTGGGCCGGATTTGCCATGGGCAACGTGTCGGCCGCCATGCTCCCCGTCATGCTCGGCTTTGCCGGCGGCGCCATGCTCTACGTGACAAGCGACGAGATGATACCCGAGACCCATGCGCACGGCTATCAGAAGCAAGCCACCTACGCGCTGCTACTCGGATTTATGACCCTGCTGTTGCTGGAGAGACTGCTATAAACACCGCCAAGGCGCGCCATTATCGGCTGCGAGAAGAATTTACGCCCCCCATTTCGGTTGGCGGGATGAGATAAAAGTTATATCTTTTGCCATGGCAAACCAAAAAACGCGTATATGAAAATCTTATCGTACAACATATCTTGGTCTAAGCAATTCAAAATCGATTGGCTGCTGACACACAAGGATGTTGACGTTTTCGCTGTTCCCGAGTGTGGCAACGCTGACAATATAGTTGTGCCTGCTGGCCATCAGTTTTATTGGGTTGGCAACTATGACATCAAAGGTCTTGGTGTTTTTGTTTCTGATGTGCACAAACAAGAACCGGCCAACATATTATCATCTTTTCAAGGAATCTTGCAAGTTCTTCATAGACTATGCTTTCGCAAATACCGACATAGTTGATTACAAACTATATACCTGGGACGAAACTAACAGGATGAGCGACCATGTACCAATTGAATTGGTTATAAAATGATGCCGCGAAACACCGCCCCCCTTCTGCGCTATGGCAAGATCGTAACAAGTCCGCACTTGTTGCCGCCGCTCCCTACAAAATCCCTTTGTCTTTCGGGCCGTGCGAGGATAGAGCGGTACTGACATTATCTAATCGGCATAGCCGACCGCTCCTAACTCAAAACTCCGCACAGCGCCCAGTCTTTTCTCACACGCCCCAATCCGTGTATCTTAGCGACAAAAACAAGAACGCCCATGCTCAAAATCTCCTACACGCCCTCCGAATACAGTTTCACCACTGACCTCCCCATGGAATCACCGAGAACACCAACACCCCGGAGCGTACCGTCATCTTCTCCCGACCGAACATCGGCCACAACATCGCCAGCAGCTTCCTCCAGTCCTCCTTCCTCACCACCTTGTCATCGTTCACCATCCCTCGCTCCACCATCCAGCACCTCACATACCTCGTCCTCCCCGGCTGCACCCTCCAGTGCTACACCGAATGTCTCGTCCTCGTCGATGGCGAGTTCAGCCTCGCACCGTCCGCCTCACTGACCCAAACATCGTCACCACCAACCTCACCCACCCACTAATCGCTCATGTCTTTGCCCTCAAAAAAGAAAGATATGAGCGATTTTTCTTTCATTCCACAACATACTTTGTCATGCTGCACGGCACCAACAAATCCACAGCCTTAACTCCTAAGACCAGTGGAGTCTTCAAGAAGCAGCACGACACCATCCCTAATTTTCCAAATGTAATTTCTATTTTATGCTTTTTGTAAGCGAATATTATAAAAGCCTTGTACATATCGAATGTACAAGGCTTTTGTTATTCTTTAGTCAAATAAGTGCATTTTTCAAAATCTCTTGATCTAATCGCATCTAAATCATACCACAGCGTGTTTTGGAAGAAATACAAAGAGCGACAATAATCATGGTTCTCATTTCCAATTCTAATTTCAAACGAATCCGAAAAGGATATTTCAATTGGATAGTCTGCATTTTTTTCTCTCCAATATCCTACGTAATATTCACCATTATTAGTTGTAATATTAGCAGTGCCGTCAGAACTCAGTTCAAGTTTTATTCCATTGTTAGCCTTATAAGTTCCCGATATTTCCAAAAGATGCTTTACTTCACCTTCGATTAATTCTTTTGCTTCTTTTTCCTTCGAGTATTTTTTATATCCATAATAGCCGCCTGCGAGCAAAACCAATACTAATATATTGATGATTGACAATACCTTATGTCTTGCTATTTTATGAAAAATGATTTGCAAAGGAATTTCTTCTGTTGAGGAGATATGAGTCTGTTTGTCCTGTTTGGGCATATCTTTTCCTTGCTCAAATCCACAATTCGGACAGAACTTTGCATTTTCGTCTAACTCACATCCGCATTTTGAGCAATGGCGAATCATTCCGTTGTTACTTCAGTATTTATGTTTGAATCTATTGCTTTTGCTGCAACTTCTTGGGATGAAGCAGTTCTGTCATTGTTCTCATCCTCAGTCTGTTTCTTCTGAATTGGAGATGTGAGGCCAAAAGCTAACAACGTCAATCCGTTTACCAAGAGTAATGAGCCGAATCCGAATTGTATAATACTTGCCAATTCTTTTACGTTTTTGGATGTCGTTGCGGCGGCATTTTGTATTCCAGTGAAAGCATCACCGCCATACGCACTTTTTGACTCGTAGTCCAAGTCTTTAAAAGAATAGCATTTTATTGACAATGCTATTGAAATAATGCCAACTGCACACAGCAGAATAGTTCTAAAGTTTTTTGTCATAATCTCACAGATTTTAAAGTTTTCTATTTTTCTGCAAAAATATATAATTTCCGCTAAAATACATAACAATGCGAGCTTTATTTCTAATAATAGAATAAAATTCTTCATAAGTGTCGATTTGTTGTCTTTTCGTCATCCGTTTACGACCTCTACCTTTGCCCTCAAAAACATCACATTATGCCCGACACCATCACCTTCACCTCCGTCCACACCATCCCAGGCACCAACAAGGCCGCCGCCTTCACCCCCAACACCAGTGAAGTCTTCAAGGAGCAGCACAACATCGCCCCCGTATTCATTACCGAGCGCATGCAATACATCCCCTGGGGTGCCGACAACCAGATGCCATACAACATCATCGACCTCATCGAGTCCGACGAAACACTCGCCACCTGCCAGATGTTCAACGCCGAGGTCTGCTACGGCAGCGGCTTAATCTACAACACAAGTTCCGCCACCGCACAGACAGCATCCCAAGTGGACGACTTTCTCGCCGACAACGACCTCCCCACATATTTCCTCGGTGTCTGCCAAGACTTCAAGCACTTCGGCTTCGCCGTCAGCGTCATCATCCTCAACGAGGACGGCACGCGCATCGTTCGCCTCGCACGCAAGCAAGCCTGCTACGTCCGCTTCGCCCCGGCTGACACCCACGGCACCATCCCTTACATCCTCTATGCCAACTGGCGCAACACCACATCGCCCGATGACATCGAGCGCATCGAACTCCTCAATCCCCAATCCCCTCTGTCTGACCTCCAAACAAGAGTCAAGCGCACCAAGAAGTTCGCCATCATTTCGCGAGTCCCCACGCCCGACAATACCTATTACCCAATCCCGTACTACGCCGCCCTCTTCAAAGGCAAGTGGTACAACATCAAGCAGCTCATCGGCATCGCCAAGGAAGCCAAGCTGAAGAACTCCGCGCCCATCAAGTATCACATCGAGATAGCCAACTCTTTTTGGAACAACATCTTCAAAGTCGAGGGCAT
>CAKPRX010000084.1 GCA_934183135.1 uncultured Prevotella sp. | reverse complement strand
AACTTAGGCTGTAAACCCCTTTGTCTATCGGGGCTTACAGCCTAACTCCTTGTATTTAACGGACTAACGCCTTATTCTTCGACCGCCGCCTGCGCCGCAGCCAAGCGGGCGATAGGCACGCGGAAAGGAGAACAGCTGGCGTAGTTAAGACCTATCTTAGCACAGAACTTAACCGAGCTGGGCTCACCGCCATGCTCGCCACAGATACCGGTAAGCAGGTTAGGACGCACAGCGCGACCCTTCTGTACGGCCATCTTGATGAGCTGGCCTACACCCTCCTGATCCAGAACCTGGAATGGGTCTACCTTGAGTATCTTCTTCTCCAGATATACAGGCAGGAAGCTGGCGATGTCATCGCGGCTGTAGCCAAATGTCATCTGTGTAAGGTCGTTGGTACCGAAGCTGAAGTACTCAGCCTCCTCAGCAATGCGGTCGGCGGTAAGCGCGGCACGCGGAATCTCTATCATGGTACCAATCTCAAACTCTATCTTCTCGCCATACTCCTCGAATACCTCCTCGGCAGCCTTCAGGATAATACCCTTCTGCTGCTTAAACTCGTTGAGCGTACCGATCAGCGGAACCATAATCTCGGGCATAGGATGCTTGCCTTCCTTCTTCAGCTCGCAGGCTGCCGAGAGGATAGCACGGGTCTGCATGGCCGTAATCTCCGGGAATGTGATACCCAGACGGCATCCACGATGACCCAGCATGGGGTTATTCTCTGCCAGGCTCTCAACGCGGCGCTTGATAGTAGCCACATCTACGCCCATCTCCTTAGCCATAACCTCCTGACCAGCCAGATCGTGAGGCACGAACTCGTGGAGAGGCGGGTCGAGCAGACGGATATTAACAGGACAGCCATCCATGGCCTCCAGGATACCCTTGAAGTCGGCCTTCTGATAAGGCAGCAGTTTGCCCAAAGCCTTCTCGCGGCCCTCGGCGCTGTCGGCCAGTATCATCTCGCGCATAGCAACTATCTTCTTGTCCTCGAAGAACATGTGCTCTGTACGGGTAAGACCGATACCTTTGGCGCCGAAAGCACGGGCCACGCTGGCATCGTGCGGCGTATCGGCATTGGTACGAACCTGCAGCTTGGTGTACTTGTCGCAGAGATCCATCAGCTCCTTGAAGTCGCCACTCAGCTCAGCAGCCTTGGTGGGAACCTCGCCGGCATATACCTGGCCAGTTGAGCCGTTGAGCGATATGTAATCGCCCTCCTTATATACTACGCCGTATATTTCAACGGTCTTAGCCTTGTAGTCTACGTTGATGCTGCCGGCACCCGATACACAGCACTTGCCCATACCGCGAGCCACCACAGCAGCATGCGAAGTCATACCGCCACGTGCGGTGAGGATGCCCTCGGCCGACGCCATACCTGCCAAGTCCTCAGGACTGGTCTCGATACGCACCATGATGACACGGTGTCCATCGGCATGCCACTTCTGGGCATCATCGGCGTGGAAGACTATCTGGCCACATGCGGCACCCGGCGATGCGGGCAGGCCCTGTGTGATAACCTTAGCCTTCTGCAGCGCCAGCTTGTCAAATACAGGGTGCAGCAGCTCGTCCAGCTTCTGTGGCTCACAGCGCATGATGGCTGTCTTCTCGTCTATCATGCCCTCGTGCAGCAAGTCGATAGCTATCTTGACCATAGCCGTACCCGTGCGCTTACCGTTACGTGTCTGGAGGAACCAGAGTTTGCCCTCCTGTACGGTGAACTCCATATCCTGCATATCGCGATAGTGGTTCTCCAGCTTCTCCTGCAGGTCGTTGAGCTGCTTGTATATCTCGGGCATAGCCTCCTCCATAGAGGGATACTTGCTGGCACGCTCTTCCTCGCTAATGCCGGCACGCTCAGCCCAGCGCTGCGATCCCAGCTTGGTAATCTGCTGCGGTGTACGGATGCCGGCTACCACGTCCTCGCCCTGCGCATTGACGAGATACTCTCCGTTGAACACGTTCTCACCATTTCCGGCATCACGGCTGAAGCATACACCCGTCGCGCTGGTATCGCCCATATTGCCGAACACCATGGCCATCACGCTTACAGCGGTGCCCCACTCGTCAGGAATACCCTCCATCTTACGGTACAGGATGGCACGCTCGTTCATCCAGCTGCGGAACACGGCGCAGATGGCACCCCACAGCTGCTCGATAGGATCGTTCGGGAAGTCGTGGCCTGTACGCTCCTTGATGGCGGCCTTGAACAGCTGTACCAGTTTCTTCAGTTCCTCGACCGACAGGTCCTTGTCCAGCTTAACGCCGCGTTCGGCCTTGACGTTCTCGATAATCTCCTCGAACGGGTCGATGTCTTCCTTGTTTACCGGCTTCATCTCGAGCACCACATCGCCGTACATCTGTACGAAGCGGCGATACGAATCGTAAACGAAGTGTGGGTTGTTGGTCTTGCGTACCAGTCCCTCGGCCACCTCGTCATTAAGACCCAGGTTGAGGATGGTGTCCATCATACCGGGCATAGACGCACGGGCACCCGAGCGTACGCTCACCAAAAGCGGGTTCTGAACATCCCCAAACTTAGAGTTCATCAATCCCTCGATGTGTTTCACGGCAGCTGTCACCTCTGCGTCCAGCATTTCCTTGATCTTGTCCTGGCCTACCTTATAGTATTCATTACAACAGCCCGTGGTAATTGTAAATCCAGGAGGAACCGGTACACCAATGAGGTTCATCTCAGCAAGGTTAGCGCCCTTGCCTCCGAGCTCCTCTCTCATCTTTGCATTACCTTCGGCCTTACCATTGCCAAAAGTATAGACTCTTTTCTCATTCATAGTTATCAAAGTTTCAAAATATTTTGTATGACTTTCTTGCAAAGATAGGCTATTTTTGCTATTCCCGCAAGCATTTCCACGAAAATATGCCATGTAGAGATTACATTTTTTCAAAATTGCGGCCACGCTCGCAATTTTGATTGCAAACAAAGCATAAATAGTTATTTTATTTGTAACTTTGCCCATAAAAATTACTGATTATGACTCGTAAGCATAAGCCGTTTCCTCTGTTGGAAAACGTAAGGATAGAGGCCGTCGCGGCCGAGGGCAAATGTGTAACCCATGTAAATGACATGGCCGTGTTTGTGCCTTTTGTCGTACCCGGCGACGTGGTAGACTTGCAGATACGCAAGAAAAAACACAAATACTGTGAGGCCGAAGCCGTAAGGATTATCGAGCGCAGCCCTCTGCGCACCACGCCCATGTGCGACCACTTCGGCATCTGTGGTGGCTGCAAATGGCAGAATCTGAGATACGAAGAGCAGCTGAAGGCCAAACAGCAGCAGGTGTACGACCAGCTGTCGCGGATAGGCAAGGTAGAGTTGCCCGAGTTTATGCCCATCCTGGGCTCGCAGAAGATAAGCGAATACCGCAACAAGCTGGAATTTGGCTGTGCCAACAAGCGCTGGTACACCAAGGAAGAGATAGCCCAGATGCCCCCACGCGAAGAGGGCTGCGAGGGCAACCTCAACGAGTCGGCCATAGGGTTCCACATAACGGGTGCCTTTGACAAGATTTATCCCATCAGCAAGTGCCATCTGATGGACGACCTGCACAACCAGATACGCAACGAGATACGCGACTACACCCTGGCTCACCACTTTACTTACTACGACATACGCCAGCAGGTGGGCCTGCTCCGCGACATGGTGTTCCGCAACTCGAACACGGGCGAGTGGATGCTCATCCTTCAGTTCCACTACGACGAGCCGGGCGACGACGAGAAGGCCCGGCAGCTGCTGGCCCACATAGCCGACAAGTTCCCGCAGCTCACCTCTATATTATATGTAGACAACCAAAAGGGCAACGACACCTTTGGCGACCTGGAGCTGACACTCTACAAGGGCACCGACCACATCTTCGAGACCATGGAAGACCTGCGGTTCAAGGTCGGCCCGAAGAGTTTCTACCAGACTAACACCGACCAAGCCTACCACCTGTACTGCGTGGCCCGCGACTTTGCCGGGCTCACAGGCAGCGAACTGGTGTACGACCTCTACACGGGCACGGGAACCATAGCCAACTTTGTGGCCCGCAAGGCCCGCAAGGTTATCGGCATCGAGTATGTGCCCGAGGCCATAGAGGACGCCAAGATTAACAGTCAGATAAACCATATAGACAACACGCTGTTCTACGCCGGTGACATGAAGGACATACTGACCGACGAGTTTGTGGCCCGCCATGGTCGCCCTGACGTGATTATAACCGACCCACCCCGTGCCGGCATGCACCCCGATGTGGTCAGCGTGATACTCAACGCCGCCCCTCAGCGCGTGGTCTACGTGAGCTGCAACCCGGCCACCCAGGCCCGCGACCTGGCACTCATGGATGCCCAGTACCGCGTGGCACGGGTACAGCCTGTCGACATGTTCCCCCATACGCCCCATGTAGAGAACGTGGTGCTGCTCGAGAAGCGCCTGTAAGACCCTATACATTATTATATATATAATAGCAAAGACCTAAATGAATACAAGACATCTATTGGCGGCCATGGCCCTGCTGCTCAGCACAGGGGCCGGCGCCCAGGAGAAAGCACCCACGTGGATTAATCATGTCAAGCTGTCGGGCTACGGCATGGTACAGTACCAAGCCAGCGACAAGACCGACGCCAAGGCCAACTCGTTCAGCCTGCGCCTGGCCCGTATAAGCCTCGACGGGCGCATCCTCAACGATTTCTATTGGAAAGCACAGATACAGTTTAATGGCAACACCTCACAGTTAGGCAGTTCGCCACGCGTGGTAGACCTCTTTGCCGAATGGCAGAAATACACCTACTTCCGCGTCAAGGCTGGCCAGTTCAAGCGGCCCTTTACCCTGGAGAACCCCATGCACCCCATCGAGCAGGGCTTCATGGGCTACAGCCAGGTTATCAACAACATAGCCGGCTTCACCGACCGGGCCGGCGGCCACTCCAGCAATGGCCGCGACATAGGTGTACAGGTACAGGGCGACCTGCTGCCCAACGCCTCCGGACGCAACCTGCTGCACTACCAGGTGGGTGTCTTCAACGGACAGGGCATCAACGTAAGCGATGTAGACCAGCAGAAGGACCTGATAGGCGGCCTGTGGCTGATGCCTGTCAAGGGCATGCGTATCGGAGCCTTCGGGTGGACAGGCTCGTACGCCCGCAAGTACAGCTGGAAGGACGAGGCCAATGTAACGCATAACGAGATATGCCGTCTGCCCCAGCGCCGCTATGCTTTCTCGGCCGACTATGTGGTCAACGACTGGACATTCCGCACCGAGTACGCCCACTCTACGGGCCTGGCCTTCAAGAACCGCTACCAGAAGCCCAGCGATGCCAACGACATCAGCCTCGGCGACAATGGCGACAAGGCCCAGGGTGCCTACGCGCTGGTCATAGCCCCTATTATCAAGAACCGTCTGCACGTCAAGGCACGCTACGACATGTACCAGCCATCGGGCGACGCGTCGAAACAGAAGACCCAGTACGAGTTAGGGCTCGACTACGTGTTCTCGTACAACCTGAAGCTTAGTGGCGAGTATGCGCTGGTTAACGACCGCAGCATAACTAACCCCGACAAGCACAACTACAACCTGGTCGACGTACAGTTGTCCTTCCGCTTCTGACCCACACGCCCAGAGCGCTCGGCCAGCGCCCCCTGTAACGCCCATCCCCCCTCCCCCGCTGCTCATGGAGAGTCAGCGGGCGGTCACGGGCGGCTCCGCCTGGTTTCGGACGAAGAAAGGGTACGGGCGGAAGAGCTTTTGAAAGGTAAAAAAGTAAAAAGACAAAAAGGTAAAATGGGCATCCTGTACGCTGGCGCAGGCTGTCAAAGGGGGGCGCGACCGTGAGCACAAGGCCGGCACTGTATCGTAAATATTTTTCAGACACTGTATAAATATACATTTCCGTCGTTTCGGCATCGGACGAGAGCTTTTCGGGCTTCTGTAATTAGTCTGTACACTCACCGAGGGGGCAACGGGCGGAAATGGGCATTTTCTGACGCCCCCAAAAACGACCTTTAAAGTGCTCGCGATGGTCATTAGAAACGTAATGACCATCGCGAGCACAAAAATGACCATCGCGGCGGCTCCAAAAAACATCCTCGCTGTAGCCGAAAATAGCGGCGAGAAAGGTGCTGAATGTCCCTATTTTGTAAAAGACTGTTACTTTTGCGCCCCTCGCAATGCGCCAAAGCGGCTCCGATGGCCTCAGAAATCATCCTGGTTCGTTGGTTTTTTCTGGATTTTATGCCCCATAGAACGGCCATTACGACTGTATATTTATACACAAGTGCCCCCTCGTTTTGCATAAATATACAGCCGCGTGTAAAGGTTTTTCACCATTTCTCCCATAGTTACCACAACGACAGCCCCCGTGACATTCATGGATGAGACACGCGCCAGCGCTACACAGCTGAAGAGCATAGAGCTGCCTGTCGCCACACGGCTCACATCCCGAGGCATAGCGCAAGCCGCCATGTGCCTACAGGACGGACCGTTTGCCGGCAGCGCCACCATGCCCCAAACTGTCATCGCGCCAAACATGCCGGTGGCAGCCGTGAGTATCAGCCGCCCTCCCTATGGGCATGCCTTGCACCTTAATATATTACACATGCGCGTGCGCGAGCCCCCTGGGACGGGGCACACACTGAGAATGGCAGCCAGGCAAATATGATTAATTTAAAATTTGTCAGTTTCAAATATTGTTTGTACCTTTGCTTTCAGATACATAGTTAATTATAAAGTATAACGTTATGCTTACATTAAAGCTCATCAGCGAAGAAACCGAACGCGTGATACGTGGGTTGGAGAAAAAGCACTTCAACGGAGCCAGGGAGGCTATCGAGAAAGTTTTAGAATACGACAAATTGCGTCGCGAAACTCAGCAGAAGCTGGATGCGAACAAGCAGCAGCAGAACCAGATGTCCAAACAGATAGGTGTGCTGATGAAAGACGGCAAGAAAGACGAAGCTAACAACATAAAGGAGCAGGTGGCCGAGCTGAAGTGTGCCGACAAGGCGCTCCAGGAGATAATGGAGAAAGCCCAGCAGGACATGACAGACATACTGCTCACCATACCTAATATACCCAATGACGACGTGCCCGAGGGCAAGGATGCCGCAGACAACGTGGTAGTCAAGGAGGGCGGCCCCATGCCCCATCTGCCCGAGAACGCCCCCTGCCACTGGGACCTGCTCAAGAAGTACAACCTGGTAGACTTTGACCTGGGCGTCAAGATTACCGGTGCCGGTTTCCCCCTCTACATCGGCAAGATGGCCCGTTTCCAGCGCGCGCTGGAGGCTTTCTTCCTGGACGAGGCCCGCAAGAGCGGCTATCTGGAGATACAGCCCCCTTACGTGGTTAACGAGGCCAGCGGCTACGGCACCGGCCAGCTGCCCGACAAGGAGGGCCAGATGTACCACGCCAATCTGGACAACCTGTACCTTATCCCTACTGCCGAGGTGCCTGTAACTAACATTTTCCGTGATGAGATACTCGACGAGAAAGACCTGCCCATCAAGCGCTGCGCCTACTCAGCCTGCTTCCGTCGCGAGGCCGGCAGCTACGGCAAGGATGTACGCGGACTGAACCGCCTGCACCAGTTTGACAAGGTCGAGATAGTACGTATCGATACCCCTGAGCACTCGTACCAGAGCCTGGACGAGATGCTTGCCCACGTAGAGGGTCTGCTCGTCAAGCTGGAGCTACCCTACCACATCCTCCGCCTGTGCGGTGGCGACATGAGCTTCACCTCGTCTATATGCTACGACTTCGAGGTGTGGAGCGCCGCCCAGAAGCGCTGGCTCGAGGTATCGTCGGTATCCAACTTCGAGAGCTATCAGGCCAACCGCCTGCACTGCCGCTACCGCCGTAGCGCTGACAAGAAGATAGAACTCTGCCACACGCTCAACGGCTCGGCCCTGGCCCTGCCCCGCATCGTGGCAGCCATCATCGAGAACAACCAGACCCCCGAGGGCATACGTGTGCCGCGCGTACTGGTGCCCTACTGTGGCTTTGACATGCTCGATGACAAGAATTTCTGATAGAAACTACAGAGGGAGAGGTGGCGGCCTGTCGGCCCTGCCCCTCCCTTTATTATAAAACAAATCATACCGCATCATGTTCAGACTGATATCCAAACAACAGTTCTCAGAGAAGGTGTTCTGCCTGGAAGTAGAGGCACCCCTAATAGCTAAGAGTTGCAAACCGGGCAACTTTATCATCGTGCGCGTTGACCACAACAGCGAACGTGTACCCTACACCATCGCCAAGAGCGATGCCGCCAAGGGCACCCTCACCTTAGTCATACAGGAAGTGGGCCTCTCATCGACCAAGTTATGCCAGCTCAGTCCCGGCGACGAGATAGCCGACATCGTGGGGCCGCTGGGAACTCCCTCTAAGATAGACAACTACGGCACCGTCATCTGTGCCGGAGGTGGTATAGGCATCGCCGCCATCCTGCCCATCCTTACGGCCCTGAAACAGGCCGGAAACCGTGTGATATCGGTACTGGCCGGACGCACCAAGGAGCTGGTCATCATGGTAGACGATGTGGCCAAGTACTCGGACGAGGTAATCATCATGACCGACGACGGCTCGTGGGGCGAAAAGGGCGTGGTGACCGTGGGCATGGAAAAGGTTATCAACCGCGAGCATGTAGACAAGGTGCTGGCCATAGGCCCTCCCATCATGATGAAGTTCTGCTCGCTGCTGGCCCATAAGTACAACATTCCTAACGACGTGTCGCTCAACACCATCATGGTAGACGGTACCGGTATGTGCGGCGCCTGCCGACTCACCATAGGCGACAAGACCCGCTTTGTATGTATTGACGGCCCCGAGTTCGACGGCGACCAGGTAGACTGGGACGAGATGTTCAAGCGCATGGGCACCTTCAAGGCCGTGGAGCGCGAGGAGATGGCCCACTATGCCGAACACGTGGCTGCCCCTGTGTGCCAGGAGGCTCAGACCGCCCCCAACGAGGTAAACAACAACAAGAGCGAAAGCGTCGATACCAGCTCACTTACAGACCGTAACACCCCCTGGCGCGAAGCACTGCGCAAGAGCATGAGCGCTAAGGAGCGCAAGCAGATAGCCCGCGTGGTGATGCCCGAACTGGATGCCCAGTACCGTGCCACAACCCGCCTGGAGGAGGTCAACAAGGGACTTACCAAGGAGATGGCTCTCTTAGAGGCCAAGCGTTGTCTGGACTGCGCCAAACCCGGATGTGTAGAGGGCTGCCCGGTTAACATCAACATACCCTCGTTTGTCAAGAACATCGAGCGGGGCGAGTTTCTCGCTGCTGCCAAGGTACTCAAGCAGACCTCGGCACTGCCCGCTGTGTGCGGCCGCGTATGCCCGCAGGAAAAACAGTGTGAAAGCAAGTGCATACACCTGAAGATGAACGAGCCGGCAGTGGCCATAGGCTATCTGGAGCGCTTCGCGGCCGACTACGAGCGCGAGAGCGGGCAGATGGCGCTGCCCGACAT
>CAKPRX010000083.1 GCA_934183135.1 uncultured Prevotella sp. | reverse complement strand
TGTAGGTTAGGATGATTGCCGTTATATCCTGCATTTTTGTATGGGTTCTAAATAGTAATAGTTCTACGTTTGATAAAACGAGCCGGATTGCCTCCTACAACCGTCCAAGCCTCAACATCGCTGAATACGCAGCCACGGGCTCCGACCACTGCACCCTCACCGATGGTTACGCCCATGCCCACAAAACAGCCAGCTGCTATCCAGGCCGAACTATGTACTCTAATAGGCGCCATGATGAGCGTATGAGTGGTCGTTGCTATATTGTGCGAGGCCGTACACAGCATACTATCTTGAGAGACTACTACGTTATCGCCTATGATGATGGAGGCTTTGTTATATAATCTTACGCGAGGTGCCGCACAGCTATAGGCACCCATAGTAAGGTTCCATGGGGCCCAAATCTTGCAAGAGGCATATACATTGGCCGTGGGGGCTATCGTGGCGCCAAACAGCCGGAGCAGGGCCACCCTTGCGGTACGCAGGCAGGGCAGCGCCAACCATCTGAACAGGGTGCAGTTGACAGCCCGCCACAGCAGCTGCTTCCTGTGGTGCGGTTTCGGTTCGCTGTAATGCGACAAGTCTACTTGTTTCATACCTATCTGTTTATGGGGTTGATGACCTGTGTGTACATATCTACCATCATTTCGGCCACATGGGGTGCTGCATACTTGCGTTCTACCAGTGCCCTGCCGTTGCGGCCCATCTGTTCCAGTTGGGTGGCCGTCTTGTCTATCATGGTTTCTATCGCGTGGCTTATGGCCGCCGTACTGATGTCTACCCACAGGCCACATGCCTGCGTAACCAGTTCCTCCCAGGGTGCCCCATTGGTCGTTATCACCGGGGTGCCTACTGCCAACGACTCTACCACCACCATGCCAAAGTTCTCGGTATTGGTGGGCAGCACTAAGAAGTCGGCCGACCGGTAGAGGGCCCACTTGGCCATACCCGTCACATTGCCCTTAAAGTCCACGAGGTGCGCTATGCCCAGGCGGCTGGTCATGGCCTGAAGCGCAGCCACATAGGCAGGTTCGCCGCTTCCGGCTATGACGATGCGGTAGTCTGCTAAGGCCGACCGGAGAGTTGCCACGGCCTCCAGCATACGTTCGATACCCTTGACGGGGTGTAATCGCGACAGGTAGAGTATTGTGCGCTTCACCGTCCAGTCTGTTTTCAGGCTAATGCCGTCCAGCTGGATGCAGTTAGGTATAATCGTTACCTTGGAGTTATATCCCAAATCAAGAAAGTTGTCTCGCTCGCGGGCCGAGGTGGCCACTACCCTGTCGGCAGCCCTCAGCGCCCGTCCCTGATAGACGGCCAGCGCCGGAACCTTACGCATCCAGTAATGGCGACGCATGATAAACGGCTCCATCATGCCATGTAGCGTGTACACGGTGGCCAGCCCACGGCTGTGAGCCCACAGCAGACAGTAGGCGTCCAGCGGCTCCCAGCAGCTGTTGGTATGTACCACATCCGGAGCCACCTCGGTCAGTATGCGGACAAACTCGCGCTTGCTGGCCCATGGAAACAGCTGGCTGCCAGACAGAAAGTGGAGTGTGCAGTTAGTCATCGGCAACATATTGGCCGACCGATGGGTCACCACATGCAGTTGCACCCGCTGCCCCAGGTATGGCGCCATCTGCTGTAGGCAACTGCTCACGCCTCCGGCTGACACATCTATGCTGGGTGTGTACCACAGCACACGCAGTTCACTTCTCGGCTGTCTTATCTGTAATGTAGCCATACTTGCGGGCCAACTCTGGATATTGTATTACCTTATATATATAGTAGATGCTGGCAAAGTAGAGTACGAACTGGAACCGCATCGTCGAAACGGGCGAGAACAGGGTGTCCCAGACCATATTGGCCAGGGTGCTGACCACCAGGAAGACAAAGATGTTTCTCGTGCGCAGCGTGCTGACACCCCGCCTGAAGAAGAACCATATAATGGCCATCGCTAAGAGCACTGCAAAGATGCCATTGTACACCGCGTAGCCCACAATGACCGAGTGGGTGGGAATAGTCTCTGAGAAAAATTTGCTCCTGTCCATCCGCTTACCCTGTATGTAGCTCTGCAGCGCGTTGTACTTCAGTCCCGGGTCGCGCGGCCAGGCTCCCCACCCTACCCAGGGCGACTCCGTGAAGGCCAGGGCACCCACATAGACCTCGGTGCGACCCTGTTTGAACAGCTCAAGGGCGTTATAGGGATTGCTGACAGAGGCAAGCTGCTTCTGCGAGTTACCACTGTTAATCTCGCCAGTGAGCACGCTGTTCACATAAGCCTTATACCCATAGCCCACAGCCATGACCACCAGCGCCAGACATACGGCTATGCGTTTGCGGTTCCACCTGAACTTGTGGTATATCAGCAGGGGAGCCACGCCGGCTATCAGCAGCACCAGGCCGCTACTGCGGGCACCCAGCACGATGGTGAGTAGCCCCACCGCAGCCAGCACCCAGGCAAAACGGATACGCTTAAAATAGATAGAAGCCAGTATCAGCGAGCTATTGATAAGCGGGCTAATCTTATACTTGAAGTAGGCCATGGCCACGCCCTCTCCCGTGGCAATATCCTCGGACGCCACGTTCATCTCGCCCAGTCCGAAGAAGTCATTGGTACGGAAGAAGAGGATATTGGCTATCAGCGTGCCCAGCAGGAATATCGCTAAGTTGCTCTTGTTTCTGAAGAACAGGCCCAGCAGGAACATGAACTTGACATAGCATACCACCGTGATGCCGATGCCCTTGGCGGCGTTGGCCAGGGAGTTGTCTACCCATATCTCGCTGACCACCTGCACCACCACTAAGGCTGCAAACAGTTTGGACACCGTCAGTATCTCCTTGTCGCGGGCAAACATACCCATACTGCGGTTCTGTATGACATAAAGTATGGCATATATCAGTACAAAGATGTCTAAGGCTGACACCAAGCCCCCCAGATTGATACGAATCTGGTCCATGATACAGAGCAACAGTATGAGGAAGAAATTTATCATTGTTTCGGGTCAGCTTCTTATATGTTTAATATATCCCCAGAGCGTGGCGCGCTCAGTCCGGGTCATGCAGAGCGCTAAAAAGAGGGCCGGCACGATGAAGGCGATGGCCGCCAGCACACAGGCAAGTCCCAACAGCGAGTCGCCCACACCAATGTGAACAGCCCATACGGCTCCATAGGCCATCACGGCGAACACCACCAAACTGCTCACTACCCGGTAAAGGTAAGTGGTAACCGATACCTGTAACTCTTTAGCCATAAAATAGATACGAACCATCTGGGCCAGTGCGAATACTATCGTGAGCATCACGTAGGCACTCTCTGGCGCCCCCCCTAAGATAAAGGCCATGTAGGTGAGCGGAAAGGCCAATAGCAGAGCCGCAGCCTCGGCCATCTGGTAGGTTCGCACCCGTCCTGTGGCCTGGATGGCCGTGCTGGCAGGCATTGCCAGTGCATTGATAACCGATGCCCACATGATAAGACGCAACATGGGGGCCATGTGGGTAGGCACCTCTACCAGCCAGAGCCCCAGCAGATAGTCGGGCATCACGATAAACGGCAGGGAGACCATGAGCATGATGAGTACCGACAGTTTGGAACTGTAAAAGACCAGCGACTGCATAGCCGCGACCTGTCCCTCGGCATAATACTTGGTTATCTGTGGTTTGGCAGCCATCATAAAGTTGGCGCTGAAGGTAGACAGCGAGGCGTTGACCTGCTGGGCGAGCGCATTGGCCGCGTTGACCACAGGCCCGAAGAACAGGTTCAGCAGAATGGGTATGCCCTGCATATAGGTGACGTAGGCAAATGAGCCCGTAAGCGTCCATCCGGAAAAGGCAAGCATCTCCCTGGACAGGGTGCGGGTCACCTCGCTGCGGGTAGCCCTGATGGTGAAGTGACGGGCACAGTACCAGCCGTAGAACACCCTGACCAGCACCATGATGACACATGACAGGACAGCGTAGATAATCAGTCGGTCGCCTGGCGACACGGTGAGCACCAGGGCTGCCAACAGGGTGGCTACCGACTGGGCCACGGACACGTAAGCAAACACGCCCATACGCTCATAGGCTATGATAAGGGCATTGTAAGGCAGGCTGAGCACGTCTATGAGGGAGGCTAAGATGGTAAACTGAAGTACCACGTTGGCCGCCACCCTCCGCCCGGGCGGAATGTCGAGCACCCAGTTGACCACGGCTACTCCTACCGTCTCGCCCAGTACCAGTATCAGTGCGGCCAGCAACATGAAAATGTACACGCTGGTCGAGAACACCCGGTTCAGGGTTGCCTGGTCGCCCCGGCCCATATAGAAATTCAGGAAACGCTGCGTCCCATTGGCTAACGAAGCATTGAGAAAGACAAAAAACGTCACTATCCCGCCCACTACGCTGTACACGCCATAGTCGGTTACCCCCAAGGCTTCGAGCACCAACCGGCTCGAATAGATGCCTATCACTATGGTCAGAAACATACGCGCGCAGAGTGCCGCTGTGTTCTTGGCGATACGCTTATTATTGGTCTGGATAGTAGTGTCCATCGGGTAGATAGTGTCTGACGGCCCTGCAGATATACCAGCCTGCACCATGGACAGGGCACAACCTACTCTCCCTGTCTGGATTACTTGTTGGTTCCCGACAGGGGGGCTCCGCTACAAGGGCGGATGGTCTGTCCTGCAAATGGTGCCGCCTCTAAGTCCGCCGAGGACTCGCAACGCCTTTTTGCAGCTGTATATCGTACTGACAGGCGACATGATGGCTGACACCATGTCCCTCCTGGGCGCCTCTGAGGGGCAGCCCCAAGGGCCTATCGCATACAAAGGTAATATAATATATTGACAAAAAATTACTTTTCGTAACTTTTTCACACTGCCATTCACAACTATTTTAGTTGTTTTTAGTACCTTTGCCCGCAAACTCATGCACATTATGGACAAGAAAACACTTAGAATTATATTTATGGGCACCCCCGAGTTTGCCGTAAATTCTCTACAGTCGCTGGTAGACGGCGGTTACAATGTGGTGGCCGTAGTAACCCAGCCCGACAAGCCTGTGGGCCGCCATCAGGACACCTTGCAGGCTTCGGCGGTCAAGAAATATGCCGTAGAGCACCACATCCCGGTGCTGCAGCCCGTCAAGATGAAGGACGAGACGTTCCTGGAACAACTGCGTAGCTACCAGGCTGACCTGCAAGTAGTTGTTGCTTTCCGCATGTTGCCCGAGGTAGTATGGGCTATGCCCCGCTTCGGCACATTCAATGTACACGCGGCGCTGCTGCCCCAGTACCGTGGCGCCGCCCCCATCAACTGGGCTGTCATCAATGGCGAGACGCAGACGGGAGTTACCACCTTCTTCTTAGACCACGACATTGATACTGGCAAAATAATAGACAGGAAGACATTTGCCATTCCCGACGATGCCGATGTAGAGTATGTGTACGACGGACTTATGCGCCTGGGTGCCCAGCTGTGCGTGGAGACGGTAGACCGCGTCATAGCCACCGACGGACAGGTGCCAGCCATGCCCCAGCCTACCACGGCCGACCTAAAGGCGGCTCCCAAGATATTCAAGGAGACCTGCGAGATAGACTGGACCCTGCCGGCCAAGCGAGTGTACGACTTTGTGCGCGGGCTGTCGCCCTACCCCGGCGCATGGACCCGAATAAATCTCGTCGATGGTGCCACGGCCAAGAGCGGGCTTACCCTCAAGGTGTTCCGGACCACCAAGACCCACCAGGCCACCGCCGAGGCACCCGGCACCATGACGATTAAGGGCCGACAGCTGTACATAGCCTGCGCCGACGAATGGCTGAGCATCGAGGAGTTGCAGATTTCGGGCAAGAAGCGTATGGCGGCGGCCGACTTCCTCAACGGCATGCGCACCATCGTAGACTACCACTGTATGCCCAAGCATGCCTGAGACTGCCACTGCCAGCGCGAACACAGCATTATGCATTTTTAGCACACTGCCATGCCATGATGGCAGGCTCTTTGCATTTACCTATATAGAACGAGGGAGTGACAACACGCTTCCGAACAGTTAGATGAAAGGAAAATGACGATGAAACGTATTATCTTAATGCTGGGCCTGATACTGGCCCTCGGTGCCACAGGCGCCATGGCACAGACTGCCAACACACAAGAGACGGTTACCAAGGAGCAGAGGCGCATGCTGAAGCAGGAACGCAAGGCCATACAGGCCCAGATAGACAGTATGCTGGCCGCCGAGGCCTGCCAGGCGGTGGCCGACACCTCGTTTACGTTAGAGGCCGACCAGGTGGCGTTCAAGGATGGCTCGATAGCCTACGTGAACTCTAACACCAACTTCGTATCTGTCAACCATGGCGACGCCGTGGTTCAGGTGGCGTTCAATGTGCCCTTCCCTACGCCCAACGGTATCGGTGGAGTGACGCTGTTAGGCAAGGTGCAGAACATGATGGTCTCTACCGACAAGAAAGGCAACACCAATATCCGTATGAGCGTAGTGGGCATAGGCATATCGGCCCAGGTATTTATAAATATGTGTGCGGGAACCAACCGGGCCACCGTAGACATCGTGCCCAACTTCAACTCGCGCCGCCTGACGCTGAGGGGCACGCTGATGCCCGTCAAGAAGAGTTCGGTCTACCAGGGCTGGGGCATTTAGAGCCGCCAGCCGCGACGGGGCGACCGTTCCTGCCGTACCATCCCACCCACTGCCCGATGCTGCGAGCCGTGGGTGGGATTTTTTTTGTTAACCCCTCTGAAAAATTCATAAGTTTTATTTGGATTTTAAGCCAAGATGGCGTATATTTGCACACCAGATAGCAGCGCTCAGGCAGCCATGGCTTCCGCCGTGATGGCAGCCCCACAGCTATCCGTACTAAATAAATCAGGATGAATCAAGCAGAAGACATTAAGAAAGCCGTCGAAGTACTCAGAAAGGGCGGCGTTATACTTTATCCCACAGACACCGTATGGGGCATAGGCTGCGACGCCACCAACGCCGAGGCCGTGAGCCGTGTATATGCCATCAAGCACCGCGATGACAGCAAGGCCCTTATATGTCTGGTAGACTCGGATGCGCGGTTGCAGCGCTATGTGCGCGACGTGCCTGCCGTGGCATGGGAGCTGCTGGACGTGGTGACCAAGCCCACTACCGTGATACTGGACGGTGCCGTGAACCTGGCCCCCAACCTCATCGCCGACGATGGGTCGATAGCCCTGCGCATCACGCAGGAGCCCTTTTCCAAGGAACTGTGCTACCGCTTCCAGAAGGCGCTGGTAAGTACCAGTGCCAACATCAGTGGCGAGCCGGCCGCGGCTAACTACTGCGACATATCTGACGACATTATCAACGCTGTCGACTACGTATGCTTCACTCGCCGTCAGGAACGCAAGCCCCATACCCCATCGAGCATCATCAAGCTCAAGTCCGACGGCGAGGTAACCATCATAAGGAAGTAGACTATGCAGCCTATAGACAACACCTCTGTGTCCGACCGCTCGGCCATAGCCCGCTTTGTAGCCTGGAGCAGGCTCCATGTGTCCGAGCGGCAAACCACCCTCATCCTCTCGTTCTTTATCGGCCTTTTTGCCGCCATCGCCGCCTTTGTGCTGCATAGCCTTATCCATCAGATACAGCACATGCTCACCACCGGGTTTACCATTACGAGCTACAACTGGCTCTACCTGTTGTTCCCGGTCATCGGCATCTACCTTACGTCGCTCTTTATCAAGTATGTGGTCAAGGACAACATCTCGCACGGCATCACGCGGGTGCTGTATGCCATCTCTACGAAGAAGAGTCACCTCAAATCGCACAACTGCTGGTCCTCGGTCTTAGCATCGGCCATTACCATTGGCTTCGGTGGTTCGGTGGGAGCCGAGGCTCCCATCGTGCTTACCGGCTCGGCCATAGGCAGCAACCTGGGACAACTGTTCCATGTAGAGAAGAAGAGCCTGATACTGTTAGTGGGCTGCGGGGCCGCCGCGGCCATAGCCGGTATATTCAAGGCTCCCATAGCGGGTCTGGTCTTTACGCTGGAGGTGCTGATGGTAGACCTGTCTATGGCCTCGCTGCTGCCCATCCTGATATCGTGTGTCACGGCTACCTGTTTCTCGTACATCTTCATGGGTGGCGAGTCGCTCTTCTCGTTCCACGTAGACAACGTGTGGGGACTGGACAAGGTTCCGGCCAACATACTGCTGGGCTTGTTCTGCGGCATGGTAAGCCTGTACTTCATGCGAACCATGACGGCCTGTGAGAACGGTTTCGCACAGTTGGCCAAGCGCCCTTACCTGAGGCTGCTGGTCGGCGGACTGGTGCTTAGTCCGCTCATCTTCCTCTTTCCCTCACTCTACGGCGAGGGGTACAGCGCCATCAACATTCTTCTGAACGGCAAGACACCGGCCGACTGGAACACCCTGATGAACAACTCTCTCTTCTACGGTCACGGCAACCTGCTTATCGTGTACGTGGGTCTGGTTATCCTTACCAAAGTGTTCGCCACGTCGGCCACCAATGGCGGCGGCGGTTGTGGCGGTACCTTCGCGCCCTCGCTCTTCATCGGCGGCTTCAGCGGTTTCTTCTTCTCTCGGTTGTGGAACACCTACCAGGTGGGCGTATATATACCCGAGAAGAACTTTACGCTGCTGGGCATGGCCGGAGTGATGGCGGGGGTGATGCACGCGCCGCTTACGGGCATCTTCCTGATAGCCGAGCTTACGGGCGGCTACCAGTTGTTCATGCCGCTCATCATCGTCAGTGTGGTATCTACGCTCACCATCAGCATATTTGAGCCTCACAGCATCTACGCCATGCGTCTGGCACGCCAGGGCAAACTGCTTACCCATCACACAGACCGCTCCATACTCACCCTGATGTCTCTGAGCAGTCTGATAGAGAAAGAGTACACCGCCGTTACCCCCGATATGCCACTCAACAAGCTGGTGAGGGCTTTCAGTGACAGCCATACCAGTTTTATGCCTGTACTGGACAAGGCCGGAACCCTGCTGGGCGAGGTAGACATGACCCGCAACCGCCACATCATATTCCGCACCGAGCTGTACAACCGCTTCAGGGTAGAACAGCTGATGAGCAAGTGCCCGGCCACCATCGGTGTAGACGACCCGATGGACGAGGCGATGCACAAGTTCGAGAAAACCAATGCCCAGTACCTGCCCGTGGTAGACCTGAGCAACCATCTGGTGGGCTATATAGACCGCACACGTATGTACTCGATGTACCGCAAGATGGTGGCCGACTTCTCGGCCGAGTAAAAGAAGGCTTTGAAAGGTAAAAAGGTGAAAGGGTAAAAAGGTAAAAAGGGCTCCCAGGATGCCAGCGCAGACTTCCTGTCCGCAAATCTGCTTCGTAAAGTTTTTTCTGAAAGTGTATAAATATACATTTCCGGTGTTTGGCCGCTTAGCGAGGGCTTCAGGGGCTTCTCTCCTTTGTCTGTACGCTCGCCGAGGGTGTGGCGGTGCCGAAAATGGCAATTTTCTGACCACCCGAAAACGACCTTTAGAGTGCTCGCGATGGTCATTAGAATCGTAATGACCATCGCGAGCACAAAAATGACCATCTTGGCGACTCCAAAAACTGACCTCGAAAAGTCCAGAAATAGCAGCGAAAAACACGCCAATAGCCCCTATTTTGTAAAAGGTTGTTACTATTACACCCCTCGCGATGCCCCGAAACAGCCCCGAGGCCCCCG
>CAKPRX010000082.1 GCA_934183135.1 uncultured Prevotella sp. | reverse complement strand
TATCAGGACCCGCCGATAGGCAAGATGACCTACCGGGTAAACCCCAACACCCATGACCGTGTATCGATACTGGGCTACGGCATGATGCGTCTCCCGGTGAAAGGCGGAGGTACGGGCCGTGAGAATCCGGATGCCGAGATAGACCAGGAGATGGTAAACCGGCAGATAGACTATGCCCTGGAACATGGGGTAAACTACTTTGACACGTCGCCAGCCTACTGTCAGGGTAAGTCGGAGGCTGCCACGGGCATAGCCCTGCACAGGCACAACCGCAAGGACTACCTGGTGGCCACCAAGCTGTCCAACTTTGCCCCGGAGACATGGAGCACACAGGCTTCTAAGGCCATGTTTGAAAATTCGCTCAAGGAATTGCAGGTCAGCTACGTCGACTATCTGCTGCTCCATGCCATCGGCATGGGCGATGACGGCATGGGCGAGTTCTACAGCCGTTATATCGACAATGGAATACTCGACTGGCTGGTCGAGCAGAAGAAGCGCGGACGCATACGTAACCTGGGGTTCTCGTACCATGGCGATATCAAGGTCTTTGACCTGGCCCTCAAGTGGCACGACGAAGGCCGCTATCACTGGGATTTCGTCCAGATAGAGCTCAACTATCTGGACTGGAATTATGCTAATGAGATAAACGACCGCAATACCGATGCCGTATATCTCTATGGCGAACTGCACAAGCGCGGCATCCCCGCCATCATCATGGAGCCTCTCTTAGGTGGCCGCCTGGCCAACGTGCCCGACAGCATAGTCGCCAAGATGAAAGCCCGTGAGCCCGAGAAGAGTGTGGCAAGCTGGGCCTTCCGCTTCGCTGGCTCCCCCAAGGGTGTGCTGTGCGTGCTGAGCGGTATGAGCTACATGGAGAACCTCAAAGAGAACCTCTGTACCTACTCGCCACTCCAGCCGCTCACTAAAGAGGAAGACCAGTTCCTTATGGACATCGCCAAGGACATCTACAACCTGAATACCATTCCCTGTAATGAGTGCAACTACTGTATGCCTTGTCCCTATGGACTTAATATACCTGCCATATTTGCCCATTACAACCGGTGTATCAAGGAGGGTAATCTGCCCAACAAGGGCGAGCAAGACCCCGACTACCGCAGGGCTCGCCGCGCTTTCCTGATAGGCTACGATCGGCGTGTTCCTAAACTGCGACAGGCCAGCCATTGTGTCCAGTGCGGCGAGTGTGTCACCCACTGTCCACAGCGCATCCAGATACCTGACGAACTGGCTAAGATAGATGCCTTTGTCGAGGAACTGAAGTTGAGTAGTGACACTTACTAACACTGGGGGTATGGAGACAGCACAACTAATAGACTTTCTGACGACAGGGGGCCACTCGTTAGTGGTAGGGAATACTTCTGATGAGGTGGCCGACCTGTTGCCTGGCAACAAGATAACTGTTGGTATATGGGCGTTTGATGGACGGGGCATAAGCGACCTGTTACGGCTTGCCGATACGGCTCCGGCCCTGCTGCAAGGGGCCTGTATAGCTGACAAGGTGGTAGGTAAGGCCGCTGCGGCCTTACTGATACAGGCCGGGGCTTACGCGGTTTGGACTGGGACTATCAGCCAGTCGGCCCTGACGCTCTTTAGCCATGTGGGAGCCACCACTGCAGACGGGCCAGCGGCCACGGTAGCGGTAACGTATGCCACGGTGGTAGACCACATTATGAACCGCGACCGTACAGACTGGTGCCCGATGGAGCGGGCTTGCTATGAGTCGCCCACGGTGGCTGACTGCATCGCCAAGATACGTGCCAAACTGGCCGAAATGCGAGGAAACAAACAATAGATACACATCAATTATCATAAAAATAATCGTTATGACACAGCAAACCATCAATTTATATCAGTATGGCTACAGGGATGCTAAAACCTACATCACGGCAGCCCTCTTTGTGGTGGGCAATATCCTGTTGCCCCAGTTGGCACACACCGTGCACATGGGGGGCATGATATGGTTACCCATTTACTTCTTTACGCTCATTGGGGCTTATAAATATGGCTGGCGGGTAGGACTGCTTACGGCCGTGGCCTCGCCCGTGATAAACCACCTGCTGTTCGGCATGCCCCCTGTGGCTATGTTGCCGGCTATCCTGACCAAGTCGGTGGTCTTGGCACTGGCCGGAGGGTATGCGGCTAAGCGCTTCCAGACGGTCAGCATAGTTACGTTAACCGGTGTAGTGCTGTTCTATCAGTTGGTAGGCTCGGTAGCCGAATGGGGCTACGCTGGCAGTATGGCGGCAGCCCTCCAGGATGTGCGCATCGGTCTGCCAGGTATGGCCCTGCAGATAGTGGGCGGCTATCTGGTTATCAGATACCTGCTGCGTAAGTAGGATGGCCACTCCCCCACTGGTCGTCCATGATGGCAGCCATCGTACAATAAGCCCCGGAAACATAGACTTGCTTCCGGGGCTTACCTTATTTATATATATAACCGCAGGGACTTATGCCGTCATGGTCTTCAGTTTCTTGAGCAGGGCAAACATAACCACGGCGCTTATCAGGCACAGGGCTATAAGTATACCCCAGTTGTACATCAGCGGGATGCGGTTCCACAGCATTGAGGGGATAGAGCTCAGATAGTTGCCGATGGCCGTGGCTACAAACCAGCCACCCATCATAAGTCCCTTGTACTTGGGGGGAGCCACCTTAGATACAAATGAGATGCCCATGGGCGACAGCAGCAGTTCGGCCAGCGTCAGGGTAAAGTAGGTAGATATAAGCCAGCCCGGGGAGAGGATACTCTGTGTCTTATCGCCCAAGTCCATCGGTGAGATGAGGTTTGTAGAGGCGAAGGTGATGACTCCGAAGCCCAGGGCTGCTACCAGCATACCCCAGGCTATACGGGTAGGCGCACTCACTTCCTTGCCCTTGTTGGCCAGAGCACCAAAGAACACCATACTGAACGGCGTGAGCGCTACAACGAAGAAGGGGTTGAACTGCTGGAAGTCTGATGGCTGCGCATAGGTGGGATTGGCCATCGTAGCGTAAAGCGCATAGGCTCCTGAGAGCAGCAGCACGGTAACCACGCCGCAGATGACGCGGCTCCTGATATGCTTAGACTGGAAAGTGGCAAAGCCGGTATATACCGCGATGGCTACGAGCGCCAGGCTGAATATGTTGAAGCTAATGCGCATGGGTCCCGACACGGTAAGGTCAGTGTACTTCTTGGCAAAGAAAGTCAGGGCGGAGCCGTTCTGGTGGAAGGCCATCCAGAAGAATATCACCACGGCAAAAACGAGCAACAGGGCTACGATGCGGTCCTTGGTCTGCTTTGGGGTGAGCTGCTCTACCTCGACCGCCTGTTCCTTGGCTTGTTTGGCGGTGATGTCGGCATGCTTAAACCAGCTTCGGCAGGCGAAATAGATAATGGCCGAGATGATAAGCGACACACAGGCCACACCGAAACACAGGCCATAGGCACCGTAGAGGGCCGACAGGTAGTGGGGGTCGGTACAGGCGGCATCGTATTGGAAACCAAACTGACCCAGGTAGAGGTTAGTAATCCACTTGGCCATAGACGGGGCGAACATGGCGCCTATGTTGATGGCCATATAGAACAGGCTGAAGGCTGCATCGCGGCGCGCGGCATACTTAGGACTGTCATATAGATTGCCCACCAGTACTTGCAGATTGCCCTTGAACAGCCCCGTGCCCAGCGATACGCAGGCCAGGCCGGCAAACATGGACACCTTGCCCACCACATCGGGGTTGGTAGGTATGGCCAGCCCCAGATAGCCTAAGAACATGGTGGCAAAACCGATAGTGACACACTTGCCATAACCAATCTTGTCGGCCAGCATACCGCCAAAGAGCGGGGCAAAATAAACTACTGCCAGGAAAATGGCATACACCTGTCCCGCCTGCGACTCAGTCCATCCGAACTTAGCCTGCATGAACAGCGTAAAGATGGCAAGCATGGTATAATAACCAAAACGCTCACCCGTGTTGGCCAGGGCCAACGCATAAAGACCTTTGGGTTGTCCTTCAAACATAATTACTTATTTTTTGGTTTTAGTGATGTCAAATAGATAGGCCGCCTTAATCACGATGTTGCCAAAGTTGGAACTGCCGAAAAAATCTCGCTTCGAGTCGCCGTAAATGTTACCCAGCCCATAGTAGTAGCGGGCCTCTACCAGTATGTGGCCGGCTTTGGGAATACTGTACTCGGCTCCCAAACCTACGGCGATACCGTAGTCAAACTTGTTCTGAACCGCCATGGTGTCCTGGGCTACTACGGTAGACACACGGTCGTCTGTATTGCGGTCGGCGAGGTTGAAATTGGTCTTGGTAGACTCACTCATATACACGCCGAACTGTGGGCCAAGGTTTACAAAGAAGTTAAGGCCCTTGTGCTCACGGCCCCAGGCCAGATGGGCCATGACGGGCACCTGGATATAGTTAATCGTACGGCTGTACTCTTCGGGCAGTCCGGTCACCTTGTTTATCACGGGCTGATTGGAGCGGTCTTGTATTTTCTCCTTCCATCCCAACGAGGCGTAGTTGACCTCTGCATAGACCGAGGCGATGGTCTTAAAGTATTTCTCGCAGACATAGCGCATGGCCAGGCCGCCCGTTATGCCTCCATGCTGGCCTTGCTGTACCTTGGGGCTGAAACTTACGTTGCTCATCACGTATCCCCCATTTACGCCCACCGACAAGTCGTTACGGTGTTCGCCTATCTGCGCCCGGAGAGCTGCCTGCCCCATTGCTATAAGGGCTATTAGTATTAGTAGTCGTCTCATTAGTAAGTTACGGAGTCAATAGTCTGATTGGACTTATAGTGTATTAACTGGAATATCTCGTTCTGCCGACCGCCCCCAGCTATCTGCTTGAAGTGCAAGGGCGACTGCAAAGGGGGTGTGACCATCTCGGCACGCGAACCTGCAAACCCTGCGCCATACCGGTGCAGTCCCTGAAGGAAAAACAGGGCGTGGTCGTAGCCCACCAGTACAAACCGCGGAAGCGATGGCTGTGGCTCTGTGCGGAACCACCGTCGGTAGGCTGCCTCTACTTGTTGCGTGCCCGATGAGAGTGGGTTGTAATAGAAAGTTGACGGTATATACGTATCAAACTTGTAGTAGTTAGCCAGATTGTACTTAGTGTACATGAGCCATTCGGTATAGCCAAAGAGCGAGATGCTTACTCCAGGCTGCGAAGTCTTGAGGCTGTTGAGCTTGGCAAAAGCTATATTCAGTTCGGGAGAGCGGCCGCTGTTGAGCACCACCACATTGGGCTCCTTGCGACTGAAAGCCTTGGCGAACATGTCCTCAGAAGAGCGCAGATTGGTGATGCTGTACTTTACACCCTTAGCATCCAGCTGCTTGCGCAGGCCGAAGGTGAAAAGGCCCTTACGGCTGGTGGTGTCGTTGCAGTCAATAAAGATGGGGTGATGATGGGGGAAGCGCTCCAGGAAAGCATGGATGGCTTT
Organism: uncultured Prevotella sp.; assembly: GCA_934183135.1. Lineage (GTDB taxonomy): Bacteria > Bacteroidota > Bacteroidia > Bacteroidales > Bacteroidaceae > Prevotella. The sequence continues at coordinate 4,556 of CAKPRX010000082.1, read as the reverse complement.
CTGGTTAAGTTGGTCGGCCGACTGATAGACCTGGAACACCTGGGAATTGTGGGCCACCTCGTCGCCATTAATCGAAAAAGGTATAACCATACGGATACCGTACGTCTTGCAGAAGTTGGCGAGCGGCTTGACCTGCCGGGTATAGAGCGGACCGAAGATGATGTCGCAGCGTTCAGCGCTGTTGTCCAGGAGGGTCTGGCGTATATCGGCATCGGCTGCTACATTCCACGCATGGATGTCAACAGGGATATTCTGCTTCTTCAATACATCTGTAGCCAGCAGCATGCCGCGGTAATACTCTACCATCCGTAGTCCATCGCCATCCTGTAGATGCAGCGGAAGCATTACCCCTACCCTGATGGCCCTGTTGCGTATGTCGGCGTCCTTCTTCTTGGCCGTCTCCTTAGCCGTGGCCGAGGGGGGTGCCGTCTGCGTGTTGGCATTGGGGGCCGCTACATTAGGGATGTATATCATGTCGCCTTTCTTCAGCTGATAGCCATCGGCCTTCATGGTCGGATTGGCATCCATGAGCTGCTGTATGGTGATGCCGTATTTCCTGGCAATACCGAAAACGGTATCTTTCTTCTTAGCCTTGTACACGTCTTTCCAGCTGGCTGTCTGGGCTACGGCCGTGATGCCTGCCAGCACCAAGACGAATAGCAGAAAGTATCGTAAGATGGTCTTTGTCATTTACATTATGTTGTTTCTACTTGCAAAGGTAGTGCAAACCGAAGACAGAGCAAAGTAAAAGGCGAAGTTTTTTACGTTTTGCCCTGTCGAGGTGCCGCCATAGCCCACCCTGAAGCTACTATACGAAGCCTAATGGTGCCTCTGGCTACCATAAAGATAGCCATTAGCCTGCTATTTATAAAAAAAAGTACAGCTCCACAGGGCTAACTCTAAACTTTTTGCTAACTTTGCATAATCGCAGCCCATCGTCCGTGTATGCGCGGGTATCGGGGCTACGGGATTGTCATTAATTTGCGAAGTTATCCATTATGAAGATAGCATTAGTCCGACTTCTTACCCTCTTAGTGGGGGCCTTGGCCACATCGGTGGCATGGGCGCAGACCCCCACTATCTCTCCCACAGTAACTTTTACAGATGCCGAAGGCAATGAGAGTACCGATACACAGTTTTCCGGGTCGGCCCCTGTCACGGCTTCCTTTCACCTCAACCCTGCCAACTATCAGGGGTGGACACCTCATTACGAATGGCGTTTTTATAAGGAAGGCAAGGAAGACGAACCTTATCTGGTACGTTACGAAGAGGACACCGAGTACACCTTTAATGAGTCGGGCGTCAATTATGTGGTGTGCTACACCACCTTTGTCCAGGGTACCGACACCGTAGCTTATCAGCAGGACTACTGGCGCGACATGCGCTTCGCCGTGACTATCTACGAGAGCAAGCTCGAGTTTCCCAACGCCTTTTCCCCTAATGGCGACGGTATTAATGACATCTACCGTGCCAAGCCTGGCTATCAGAGCATCATCGAGTTCAAGGCCACGATATTTAACCGTTGGGGCCAGAAGCTCTATGAGTGGTCCGACCCCGCTGGAGGATGGGACGGCACTTTCCGGGGCAAGGATGTCAAGGTGGGTACTTACTACTGTCTGGTCAAGGCGCGTGGCGCCGATGGCCGCAAGTTCAATATAAAGAAAGATGTAAACCTGATGCGCGACTATACTGAGACACAGAACCCATAGGGTAGCAACGGGTATTACATGGACTAACAGAAATAGCATGAAAAAGGAAGATGAAGAGATAAAGGTATGGGGCGCACGCGTACATAACCTGAAGAACGTAGACGTTACCATACCCCGCAACTCGCTTACTGTAATTACCGGCCTGTCGGGCTCGGGCAAGTCGTCGCTGGCCTTTGACACCATCTACGCTGAGGGCCAGAGACGCTATATAGAAACCTTTTCGGCCTACGCGCGCAACTTCCTGGGCAACATAGAACGCCCTGATGTCGACAAGATAACCGGCCTGAGCCCCGTTATCAGCATAGAGCAGAAGACCACCAACAAGAATCCCCGCTCTACCGTGGGCACCACGACCGAGATATACGATTACCTGCGTCTGCTGTACGCCAGGGCCGGAACGGCCTATAGCTACCTGTCGGGAGAAAAGATGGTGAAGTACACCGAGGAAAAGGTACTCGCCATGATACTCGGCCACTACGTAGAGCACCGCATCTATATCCTGGCGCCCCTGGTACGGCAGCGTAAGGGCCACTACCGCGAGCTGTTTGAAAGCATGCGTCGCAAGGGGTACCTCTATATCCGCGTAGACGGCGAAATCAAGGAGATAGTGAGGGGCATGAAGGTAGACAGGTACAAGAACCACAACATAGAGGTGGTGATAGACAAGCTCAAGGTACAGAGCAAGGACGACGAGCGGCTCAAGAAGAGCGTACAGGTGGCCATGCGCCAGGGCGACGGTACCCTGATGATACTGGACGACCAGGACGGCACGATACGCAACTACTCCAAGCGGCTCATGGACCCTGCCACGGGTCTATCGTACGGTGACCCGGCACCAAACATATTCTCCTTTAACTCGCCAGAGGGCGCCTGCCCTCACTGTAAAGGCTTGGGCGTGGTCGACGAGATAGATATACGCAAGGTGATACCCGATGACAAGCTAAGTATACACGCGGGAGCCATAGCGCCCCTTGGCAAGTACAAGAACCAGATGGTGTTCTGGCAGATAGCTGCCATCCTGCAGAAATACGACTGCACGCTGAAGACTCCCGTCAAGGATGTGCCCCAGGAGGCTGTCGAGGAGATACTATACGGTACCATGGAGAACCTGCGCATATCCAAGGACTTGGTACATACGTCGAGTGACTACTTCGTTACGTTCGACGGCATCATCAAGTACCTCAAGGACATCATGGAGAGCGACGACACATCGGCCGGGCAGAAGTGGGCCGAGCAGTTTATGGCCACGGCGGTGTGTCCGGAGTGCAAGGGCATGCGGCTGAAGCGCGAGGCGCTGGCGTACAGGGTCTGGGACAAGAACATCACGGAAGTGGCCAACCTGGACTTGGCCGAGCTGGCCGAGTGGCTGGCGCACGTAGAGGAGCACATGGACGCTAACCAGCAGAAGATAGCCGAGGAGATAGTCAAGGAGCTGCGCACCCGTGTGCGGTTCCTCTTGGAGGTGGGACTGGACTACCTGTCGCTCAACAGGCAGTCGGCCACGCTGTCGGGAGGCGAGAGCCAGCGCATCAGGCTGGCCACCCAGATAGGCACGCAGCTGGTTAACGTGCTATACATACTGGATGAGCCCAGCATAGGACTGCACCAGCGCGACAACCAGCGCCTCATCAACTCGCTCAAGGAACTGCGCGACCTGGGTAACACCGTTATCGTGGTCGAGCACGACGAGGACATGATGCGCGCTGCCGACTGGATAGTAGACATAGGCCCCAAGGCCGGCCGCAAGGGCGGCGAGGTGGTCTTCCAGGGTACCCCGGCCGACATGCTTGCCCACCACACGGTTACGGCTAACTACCTGAACGGTGTCCAGAAGATAGCCATCCCCCAAGTGCGTCGCAAGGGCAATGGCAAGAAGATAACGCTCCACGGATGTAGTGGCAACAACCTGAAAGGCATTGACGTAGATTTTCCGCTGGGCTGCCTCGTCGTGGTAACGGGTGTCAGCGGGTCGGGCAAGAGTACCCTCATCAACGAGACCCTGCAGCCCATACTGGCCCGCCACTTCTACCGGGCCCTCAAGAAGCCCATGCCCTATACCGGTATCGACGGGATAGATAATATAGACAAGGTGGTAACCGTAGACCAGAGCCCCATAGGCCGCACCCCCCGCAGCAATCCGGCTACTTACACGGGCGTATTCTCTGACATACGCGCGCTGTTTGTAGGCTTGCCCGAGGCCAAGATAAGGGGCTATAAGCCAGGCCGGTTCTCCTTCAATGTCAAGGGAGGCCGCTGCGAGGCATGCGGAGGCAACGGCTACAAGACCATAGAGATGAATTTCCTGCCCGATGTAATGGTTCCCTGCGAGGTTTGCCACGGCAAGCGCTACAACAGGGAGACATTAGAGGTGCGGTACAAGGGCAAGTCGATAGCCGATGTACTGGACATGACCATAGGGCAGGCGGTAGAGTTCTTCGAGAATGTCCCCTCTATACTGCCCAAGATTAAGACGCTGCAGGAGGTGGGCCTGGACTACATCAAGTTAGGCCAGTCGAGCACCACGCTGTCTGGCGGCGAGAGCCAGAGGGTCAAGCTGGCTACCGAGCTGGCCAAGCGCGACACGGGAAAGACCCTGTACATACTGGACGAGCCCACCACGGGACTGCACTTCGAGGATATACGCATCCTGATGGACGTGCTCCAGAAACTGGTAGACAAGGGCAATACCGTCATCATCATAGAGCACAACCTGGATGTGATAAAACTGGCCGACTACATCATTGACATAGGCCCCGAGGGCGGCCGCAACGGCGGACAGGTGCTGGCCACCGGTACTCCCGAACAGGTGGCACAGAGCCAACTGGGCTACACCCCTAAGTACTTACG
>CAKPRX010000081.1 GCA_934183135.1 uncultured Prevotella sp. | reverse complement strand
GGTCGGCATCCTCGCCGTTGAGCTCGTTCTGTGTGGCGCAGGTCAGGTATATGTCAGCCTTTACCTCCCACGGCTTCTTGCCCTTGACAAAGGTGGCTCCGCTGAACTCGTCAGCGTAGGGCGAGCAGATGTCGTTGCCGCTGGCGCGCAGCTCGAGCATATAGTCTATCTTGTCGCCGCTCACACCGGCCGGGTCGTATATGTAGCCGTCGGGGCCGCTTATGGTGATGACCTTGGCACCCAGCTGGGTAGCCTTCTTGGCAGCACCCCAGGCCACGTTGCCAAAGCCCGATATGGCCACGGTCTTGCCGGCTATGTCCAGGCCCTTGTCCTTCATCATGTGGTTCACGAAGTAGAGCGCACCGTAGCCGGTAGCCTCGGGGCGCAGTATGGAGCCGCCCCATTCCATGCCTTTGCCGGTGAGCACACCCTCGTAGCGGTGGGTGAGCTTCTTGTACTCGCCGAAGAGATACCCTATCTCGCGGCCGCCCACGCCGATGTCGCCGGCGGGCACATCCTCATCGGGCCCGATGTAGCGGTACAGCTCGTCCATGAACGACTGGCAGAAGCGCATGATTTCGGCGTCGCTGCGGCCACGTGGGGCAAAGTCGGAACCGCCCTTGGCACCGCCCATGGGCAGAGTGGTAAGTGCGTTCTTGAATGTCTGCTCGAAGCCGAGGAACTTCATAATGGACAGGTTGACAGAGGGGTGGAAGCGCAGACCGCCCTTGTACGGGCCGATGGCGCTGTTGAACTGTACGCGGTAACCTATATTGACATGGACTTCGCCTTTGTCGTCGGTCCATGGCACACGGAACATGTGTACACGCTCGGGCTCGACGATGCGCTCTATGATTTTGGCTTTCTCGAACTCAGGGTGCTGGTTGTACACGTCTTTGATAGACCCCAGCACCTCTTTGACAGCCTGAAGGAACTCAGACTCGCCCGGATGCTTGCGCTCCAGGTCTTGCATGATTTTCTCTACGTCCATAATGGTATCTTCTTTAATGATTACAGTTTACATTTTGTTATTACTGATGGCAAAAGTAGCATTTTCTGAGTAAACGAGCAAGTAAAAATGGATATTTTTCGCGTCAGTTGCTTACTTTTTGTAAAACGGGAGCCGCCGCGAGCCACCGCAGAGCCAACTGCCATGATGCAAATTAATCGAAAAAAAACGAATTGTGCAACAAAAAGCCTGATTATTATTGCACCGAGTAGGCAAAAAACGCCCTCGCCTGGCCTAAACGCCACTGTCCACGGTGCCGCCCGGGCCAGGGCGCCGCATACGGCCATTGGGGCCCCCATTGTGCAGGTGCGGGCACATTTCTCCCGCCCTTTTATGGTGCGGTTACAGGAAAAAACCGTACTTTTGTAAGCGTAACCCCGCCAGGCCCCACCGGCCATGGCCCTACCGATAACGATAAGCAATACAGTCATGGAAACCAAGATACCCCCACAGTGGAACACCTTCTACCTGAAGGATGTGAGCTTCGTCAACCTGATGATGCGCCGCATATACAATGTACTCATCGTGGCCAACCCTTACGACGCCTTCATGCTCGAGGACGACGGCCGCATCGAGGAGAAAATCTATAACGAGTACATGGAGCTCGGCCTGCGTTACCCGCCTACCTTTACGCAGGTAAGCACCATCGGCGAGGCCGAGCAGATGCTCCAGACCACCAACATAGACCTCGTGATATGTATGCCCGGCAACGCCGACAACGACGCCTTTACCGTGGCGCGCGCCATCAAGGGCAAGTTTCCCGCCATACACTGCGTGGTGCTCACCCCCTTCTCGCACGGCATCACCAAGCGTATGCAGGACGAGGACCTGTCCATCTTTGACTACGTGTTCTGCTGGCTGGGCAACACCAACCTTATCCTCTCCATCATCAAGCTCATCGAGGACAAGATGAACATAGACCATGACATCAGCGAGGCCGGCGTACAGATGATACTGGTGGTCGAGGACAGCATCAGGTTCTACAGCTCCATCCTGCCTAACCTCTATAACTACATACTGCTGCAGAGCCAGCGCTTCTCGACCGAGGCCCTGAACCGCCATGCCGCCACCCTGCGTATGCGGGGCCGCCCTAAGGTGATGCTGGCCCGCAGCTACGAGGAGGCCATGACTATATATAATAGGTATAGCGGCAACGTGCTGGGCGTGATAAGCGATGCGCGCTTTCCCATGGCCGGGGCCAAGGATGCCGATGCCGGCATCAAGCTGTTCAGGGCCATCCGCCAGCACGACGAGTACGTGCCGCTCATCATGGAGAGCTCGGAGAGCGAGAACCGTGCCAAGGCCGAGGCCGAGGGCTTCCGCTTTGTCGACAAGAACTCCAAGAAGATGAGCCTGGACCTGCGCAGGCTCATGGAGAGCCACATGGGTTTTGGCGACTTCATCTTCCGCGACCCCGCGACCCACGAGCCCATCCTGCGCATACACAGCCTGAAGGAGCTGCAGGACAATATCTTCAAGATACCCAACGACTCGATGCTCTACCACATCAGCCGTAACCACATGAGCCGCTGGCTCTCGGCCCGCGCCATCTTCCCCGTGTCGGCCTTCCTCAAGGGCGTCACCTGGAACCAGTTGCAGGATGTCGATGCCCACCGCCAGATTATCTACGACGCCATCGTACAGTACCGCCACCTCAAGAACCAGGGTGTGGTGGCCGTCTTCGACCGTAAGAAGTTCGACCGCTTCAGCCACTTCGCACGTATCGGCGAAGGCTCGCTCGGCGGCAAGGGCCGCGGCCTCGCCTTCCTGGACAATATTATCAAGCGCCATCCCGACTTCGGCCAGTTCGAGGGCGTGTCGGTACAGATACCTAAGACCGTGGTGCTCTGTACCGACGTGTTCGACCAGTTTATGGAGCAGAACAATCTCTACCAGATAGCGCTGAGCGACGCCTCGGACGCCGAGATACTGAGCCACTTCCTGCGGGCCCAGTTGCCCGACGAGTTCATAGGCGACTTCTTCGCGTTCTTTGAGGCCACGCAGAGCCCGATAGCCATTCGCTCGTCGTCGCTGCTCGAGGATGCCCACTATCAGCCCTTTGCAGGTATATACTCTACCTACATGATACCATACCTCAAGGACAGGTACGCCATGCTGCAGATGTTGGCCTGCGCCATCAAGGGGGTGTACGCCTCGGTGTTCTACCGCGACTCCAAGGCTTACATGGCGGCCACCAGCAACGTGATAGACCAGGAGAAGATGGCCGTGATACTCCAGGAGGTGGTGGGCCGCCAGTATGGCGACCGTTACTATCCCAGTTTCAGCGGCGTGCTGCGGTCGCTCAACTACTATCCCATCGGCGACGAGCGTGCCGAGGAGGGCATAGCGTCGCTGGCGCTGGGCCTGGGCAAGTATATCGTAGACGGCGGGCAGACGCTGCGCGTGTCGCCGTATCACCCACACCAGGTGCTGCAGACCAGCGAGATGGAGACGGCGCTGCGCGAGACGCAGACGCAGTTCTACGCGCTGGACATGAGGCGCGTGGGCGAGGACTTCCAGGTCGACGATGGCTTCAATATACTCAAGCTCAAGGTCAAGGATGCCGTGGCCGACCAGTCGCTGTCCTATATAGCCTCCACCTTTGACCCCTACGACCAGGTGATACGCGATGGCATCTACGAGGGCGGACGCAAGCTGATAACCTTTTCAGGCGTGCTGCAGCAGGGGGTCTTCCCGCTGCCCGAGCTGCTCCAGATGACCATGAAGTATGGCGCCGCCGAGATGCGGAGACCCGTGGAGGTCGAGTTTGCCTGCAACCTGAACGCCGACCGCACCGGCGAACTCTTCCTGCTGCAGATAAGGCCCATCGTAGACTCTAAGCAGATGCTGGACGAGGACGTGGCCGCCATTCCTGACGAGCGGTGCCTGCTCCGTTCGCACCACTCGCTGGGACATGGCATCAGCGAGGAGGTCACCGATGTGGTCTACGTCAAGACCGACGACCAGTTTACCGCCATGAACAATCCTGCCATAGCCGACGAGATAGAGCGCATCAACCGTCGGTTTCTCGATGACGGCCGCGGCTACATCCTGGTGGGCCCGGGCCGTTGGGGCTCCAGCGACCCTTGGCTCGGCATCCCTGTCAAGTGGCCCCACATCAGCGCTGCGCAGGTTATCGTCGAGCTTGAGCTCAGAAACTACCGTGTCGACCCCAGCCAGGGTACCCACTTCTTCCAGAACCTCACCAGCTTTGGCGTCGGCTATTTTACCGTTGACACCAACGATACCGGCAGTGTCTACCGTAAGGATGTCCTTGACTCGCTGCCCGCCATTGAGGAAACCCGTTACGTGCGCCACGTCCGTTTTGACCATCCCCTGCGTATCCTGATGGATGGGAAGAAACAGGAGGGAGCTATCTTGATTTAGGTCAAGAATTATAGTTGTTAGCAAAAAAACGGGTAAAATATTTGGAGATATGGAGCAAACCTCGTACCTTTGCATTGTGTTTTTCATGGTATTAGATTTAAGGTTAACAAAGATTGGGACTCAGCGGAGTCCCTTTTTTTATTTCTGCCCTGGCCAGTACCCTGTTTTCCAGCTGTTTTCATGCTATTAGGCCGTGCCGCATGGCGGTCGCCCTAACGCCTTGGGACTTCATGGCTATATGCTCGGCCGGCCTCTTCGCGCGCGTATATATATAATAAGGTGTGGGCGAGAGCCGTGGCGATGATTGAAAAATGTAGGAGAAACACTTTGACGATTGGCTTACTTTTGTTAATTTTGCGTGTTAAACCATTCATTATCAGTATGCGTACGTGGATAGTGCTGTCGTTACTTGGGGTGGCCCTGGCGGGCTGTGCGCCCCGCGGAACCACGGTGGCGAGGCCCGGCAGCGGCGAGTGTCAGCCTGTGGTATCGCGTGTGCTTATCATCTACTACGATGCCCAGGTGGGCGGCGGCCCACTCGAGGCGGCCGTGAAGCGTGCAGGGTGCCAGGTACTCTACCGCTACGCCATGCTACGGGGCATGGCCGTCAGGGCGCCTGAACGAGCCGACGTAGAGAGGCTGATACGCCGTCTGCAGCGGGTACGGGGTGTGCTCTCGGTACAGCGCGACCAGCTACTGCAGCTGGACTGACCATGGGCGCATGAATCAGGGCCACACGCTGCCCAGTGGCAGATAAAGCGCCCCCGACGGACAATAAAACGGCGAGTGGGGCGTTAGTAAATAGAAACGAATACCCTAAAAACGAGATAAGTAAAACTAAACTATAACGGATATGAAGAAGTATTTAGCAGAAATGGTAGGCACCATGGTACTGGTGCTGATGGGCTGCGGAGCCGCAGTCTCGCTGGGTTGTAACCCTTCTAACGCGGCCTCGGTCGTAGGAACAGCCCTGGCTTTCGGTCTCTCGGTGGTGGCCATGGCCTATACCATCGGTGGTATAAGCGGATGCCACATTAACCCAGCCATCACGCTGGGAGTGTATCTGAGTAAGCGCATGAGCGGCCGCGACTGTGCCATGTACATGCTCTACCAGGTCATAGGCGGACTGATAGGCGCTGCCATACTCTGCCTGCTTACCTCTACGGCTGGGTTGGTAGGCACGGGTGCCAACGACCTGCAGGCCATCAACGAGGTGCAGCAGATTAGTGTCTGGGGAGGCCTGGTGGCCGAGGTGGTGTTTACCTGTGTCTTCGTATTCGTGGTGCTGGGCGTTACGGCCAAGACTAACGTGAACAGCGCCTTCGGCGGACTGGCCATCGGGCTGGCCCTGGTGCTGGTACACCTGGCCTGCATACGCTATACGGGCACCTCGGTCAACCCCGCACGCTCCATCGGCCCAGCCCTGTTCCAGGGAGGCTCGGCGCTGGCCCATCTGTGGATATTCATCGTAGGCCCGATGGTGGGCGGAGCGCTGGCTGCCCTGCTGTGGAAGGTGGTGGAGCCTTGCGCGAAGAAGAAATAAGATATAGACTGATACATACCGGCAGTTGGGGGCATAGGCGATATGCCCCCTTGCTGGTTTATAATAATATGGATGATGACTAAAAAGACGCTCACAGACCGCCGCTACCTGGTGCCGTTCGTCCTGGTTACGCTGCTCTTCTTTCTCTGGGGATTTGCAAGGGCCATCCTGGACGTGCTGAACAAGCACCTGCAGAACGAGATGGACATTACCATCACGCGGTCGGCCCTGATACAGGTAACCACCTATCTGGGCTATTTCCTCATGGCCATTCCGGCCGGCATGTTTATCAACCGCTATGGCTATAGGCGCGGTGTGGTGTTCGGGCTGATGCTCTTCGGTGTAGGGGCGCTGCTCTTTGTGCCCGGGGCCTGGATGGGTACCTTCGGAGCCTTTCTGGCAGCCCTCTTCGTCATAGGCTGTGGACTGGTGTTCCTGGAGACGGCGGCCAACCCCTACGTTACCGAACTGGGCGACCCCGCCACGGCTACCAGCAGGCTCAATTTCTCACAGTCGTTCAACGGTCTGGGCGGCCTGTTCGCCACCTTTGCCGTAGGACAGTTCTTCTTCGGGTCGGCAACCGGTGGTGGGTCGGTGGCCGTGCCCTACGCGCTGTTAGGCGTACTGGTGCTTGTCATCGCGGTGGTCTTTGCCCGTGTGCAGCTGCCCGAAATCAGCCACGCCGATGGCGAGGGTGGAGGCCTGAAAGGCTCGCGTGTGGCCGAACTGCTGCTGCATCGCCCGCTGTTCAGGTTCGGGCTGCTGGCCCTGCTGTGCTACGAGGTGGCCGAGATATCCGTGAACAGCTACTTCATCAACTTTGTCACTGGCAAGGGGTGGATGACTGACGGTGTGGCCTCGGTGGTGCTCACCTGTGCGCTGGCCTTCTTCATGGTGGGCCGCTTTGTGGGTAGCTGGGTCATGCGCACGGTTACCCCGGTGCGCATGCTCTTGGGCTGTGCCGTGGGCACGGTGGTGTGTATGGCCGTGGTGCTCTGCGATGTGGGCGTGGTGTCTATGGTGGCCCTGGTGGCCAACTACCTGTTCGAGGCCATCATGTTTCCTACCATCTTTGCCCTGGCCCTGAGCGGTTTGGGAGACTATACCAAGAGCGCCTCGTCGCTGCTGATGATGACGCCTATCGGCGGATGCGGTTTCCTGCTCATGGGACTGGTGGCCGACCGCGTGGGACTTACCCTGCCTTTTGTCATCCCCCTGGCGGGATTTGTGGTGGTGCTGGCCTACGCCCTGCGCATGGCCCGCGCCAGGTAGGTACGTGCCGGCCAGACCCTGATATACGATGAGGGCGCCCGTGGACATTGCCACGGGCGCCCTCATGGGTTATAGCCCTGCCTGTATGACCCTTTAGCCCATAGGGGCAGGGGTCACGGTCAGTCTATTTCCTCGTCGGGCTCATAGCCGCCCATCTCTCGGATGGCGTTCTTGAGCATGGTGTACTGCTGGTACAGGTTGTTGACAGCCTCCTCGCCCTGCGTGTAGTTGTGCATGGGTGCCTTGAGGAAGAAACTGAGGAAACGCTGTATGCCGTAACGGCCTGCACGGGCAGCCAGGTCGCTCAGCAGCGTCAGGTCGAGCAGCAGTGGGGCAGCCAGGATAGAGTCGCGGCAGAGGAAGTTGATCTTAATCTGCATCGGATAGCCCATCCAGCCGAAGATGTCTATGTTGTCCCATCCCTCCTTGTTGTCGTTGCGTGGCGGATAGTAGTTGATGCGCACCTTGTGATAGTACTGTGTGTCCTCGTCGTTGCCATGTCCGTAGAGGTCGGGCTGTACATCGGGCTTGAGGATAGTCTCGAGGGTAGAGAGCTTGCTCACCTCCTTGGTGTGGAAGTTGGCCGGCTCGTCGAGCACCAGTCCGTCGCGGTTGCCGAGGATGTTGGTAGAGAACCAGCCGCTCAGACCCAGGCAGCGGGTGCCTATGATGGGGGCAAAACCACTCTTGACCAGTGTCTGGCCCGTCTTGAAGTCCTTGCCGGCTATGGGCATGCGGGTCTTCTCGGCCAGTTCCCACATGGCAGGTATGTCTACCGTAGTGTTAGGCGCACCCATGATAAAGGGCGCACCCTCTGACAGCGCCGCATAGGCATAGCACATCGAGGGGGCTATGTGCTCGCGGTCGTCGGCCTTCATGGCCGTCTCAAGGGCTTCCAGCGAGTAGTGTATCTTCTCGTCTACGGGAACATAGATTTCTGTCGATGCAGCCCAGATGACCACGATGCGCGCGCAGTGGTTCTCGGCCTTGAAGGTGCGTATGTCCTCGCGCAGCGCCTCTACCATCTCCCAGCGGGTGGCACACTCCTTGACATTGTTGCCGGTGAGCCGCTTGGCATAGTTGTGGTCGAAAGCCGCCTTCATGGGCACTATCTTCTCCAGCTCGTCGCGCACGGGCTCTATGTCCTTCTCCTTGAGCACCTCGGCATACATGGCTGCCTGGTAGGCGTTCTGGGGGTACACATCCCAGGTTCCGAATACGATGTCGTCCAGCTTGGCCAGTGGCACGATGTCCTTGTAGTGCAGGTACTGCTTCTCGGCGCCTCTGCCCACACGTATCTTGTCGTACTGGGTCATAGACCCGATGGGCTTGGCCAGCCCCTTGCGTGTCATCAGTACACCGGTCATAAAGGTGGTAGCCACGGCACCACAGCCTACGACCATAATTCCTAATTTTCCCTCTGCGGGTTTAGCGGTTGTCTTTTTCATATCTTTAATGTTGTTATATGGTAGTTTAGCGATGAGGTTTAAGTGAAAACTATAATCCTCCGGAATGTTTTCTATGGCAAAAGTAACGATAATTTTCATTGTCCCCAATTTTTTCACGGTCAAAGTGTCGCCGCTGGTTCCTATTTAACATCCGTTTGTACTCGCTGCTGGTGCTATGGTGTCTTCAGACAGGCCGCCTGTGCCCATTTTGTCAACTTGGTTTTACATTTGGCTCCCTACGATAATCGGAGGCCAAAATAATGTGAAAATGATGTGCTCCCGAGTAAAAAAAATGTCGCCAATCTTTGTGTTGACGAATTTAAGTTGTACTTTTGCAGACAGAAAAAGAGCGCGCAGCCAGGGCCCCATTATGGTGGCTATAAGGCTGATAACCGCGCCGGATGGAATGACGATAACGTTTTAAAAAACAAATAACATTATGGTAAACTACAAAGACTTAGGACTCGTAAACACCCGTGAGATGTTTAAGAGAGCCATCAATGGCGGTTACGCAATTCCTGCGTTCAACTTCAATAACCTCGAGCAGCTGCAGGCTATCATCAAGGCTTCGTCAGAGCTTCGCTCTCCGGTTATCCTGCAGGTTTCTAAGGGTGCCCGCAACTATGCTAACGAGACACTGCTCCGTTACATGGCCGAGGGAGCCGTTCAGTATGCCAAGGAGCTGGGCTGCAAGCATCCGGAGATAGTACTTCACCTCGACCACGGCGACAGCTTCGAGCTGTGCAAGAGCTGTGTAGACCTGGGCTTCTCTTCGGTGATGATCGATGGCTCTTCTCTGCCTTACGAGGAGAACATTGCACTTACCAAGAAGGTGGTAGACTATGCACATCAGTTCGATGTAACCGTAGAGGGCGAGCTGGGTGTGCTGGCAGGTGTTGAGGACGAAGTATCTTCAGACGTATGCCACTATACTAAGCCCGAGGAGGTTATCGACTTTACTACACGTACTGGCGTAGACTCTCTGGCTATCTCAATAGGTACCTCTCACGGTGCCTACAAGTTCACTCCGGAGCAGTGTACCCGCGACCCGAAGACCGGCAAGCTCGTTCCTCCTCCATTGGCATTTGACGTGCTCGACGAGATTATGGTTAAGCTCCCCGGCTTCCCCATCGTTCTCCACGGCTCATCTTCTGTACCCCAGGAGTATGTTGACATGATTAACGAGTACGGCGGCAAGCTGCCCGATGCAGTAGGTATCCCCGAGGAGCAGCTCCGCAAGGCTGCCAAGAGCGCTGTTTGCAAGATCAACATCGACTCTGACTCTCGTCTGGCCTTCACCGCTGCTGTTCGCAAGGTGTTCCACGACAAACCAGGTGAGTTCGATCCCCGTAAGTACTGCGGTCCCGCTCGCGACCTCATGGAGCAGATG
>CAKPRX010000080.1 GCA_934183135.1 uncultured Prevotella sp. | reverse complement strand
CGAAACGGCTTGGCTGCCGAGAAGTCGCTGTACGCCTCGTCGACCACCACAATGCCCTCAAAACGCTGCAAGACGCACTCTATCTCCAGACGGTTGATGTCGTTGCCGGTAGGATTGTTGGGGCTGCAAATCCAGATAAGTTTGGTATGGTCATCACAGGCCGCAAGGAGCTTGTCGGCCGTAATCTGGAAGTGGCTGTCCAGCAGAACCCGACGGTATTCTACATCGTTGATGTCAGCACAGACCTGATACATGCCGTAAGTAGGTTCGATGGCTACCACATTGTCTACCTGTGGGTTACAGAAGATGCGGTAGCAGAGGTCGATGGCCTCGTCTGAACCATTACCCAGGAAGATGTGGTCAGCGCCAACACCCTTGATGGTAGCCAGGCGGGTCTTGACATCCTCCTGGAGAGGGTCTGGGTAACGGTTGAGCGGCTGGTTGTACGGATTCTCGTTGGCGTCGAGGAAGACGTGGGCGGCATGACCGGAATATTCATTGCGCGCACTGCTGTATGGCGCCAGGTTCCATATATTCTTACGTACTAATTGTTCCAGTGTTTTCATTTCTTCACGTTTTGCAGACGCACCCGCATGGCATTGGCGTGTGCCTCTAATTGTTCGTTGGTTGCCATGGTAACCACGGCCTCGCCGATAGAGTCTATTCCCTCGGCTGTAAGATGCTGGAAAGTTACCTTACGACAATAGCTGTCCAGGTTGACACCGTTATAGGCCATGGCATAGCCGTGGGTAGGCAGCGTATGGTTAGTACCACTCGCATAGTCGCCCGCACTCTCGCAGGCCAGTGAACCTAAGAACACACTGCCGGCATTGACTACGCGGGCAGCTAACTGCTCGTAGTCATCGGTTGCCAGAATCAGATGCTCGGGAGCATAGGCGTTGCTCAGGGCGATGGCCTCGGCGGTATCGTGTACCAGCACAAACTTGCTATTGGCCAGCGCCGCCAGGGCTATCTCCTTACGGGGAAGTACAGCAACCTGCTTAGTCAGCTCGGCGTTGACCTCGTGGAACATGTCGGCCGACGTGGTGATGAGGATGACCTGCGAGTCGACGCCATGCTCGGCCTGTGACAACAGGTCGGCTGCCACAAAGACAGGGTTGCTGTGCGCATCGGCTATGACGCATACCTCAGAAGGCCCGGCAGGCATGTCGATGGCCACATCGGTAAGCGACACCTGCTGTTTGGCCGCCATGACATACTGGTTGCCTGGTCCGAAAATCTTATAGACCTTGGGTACACTCTCCGTGCCGTACGCCATGGCACCTATGGCTTGCACGCCGCCTATCTTGTATATCTGCGTAACGCCCACTGTCTTGGCGGCCATCAGTATGACTGGGTTCACCTTGCCCTCGCGGTTGGGTGGCGTACATAGCACTATCTCTCTGCAACCTGCTATGACCGCCGGTGTGGCCAGCATGAGCACGGTAGAGAACAGGGGGGCTGTGCCACCAGGGATGTACAGTCCTACCTTGTCAATGGGTATGCTCTTCTGCCAGCAGGTTACCCCGGGACAGGTCTCTACCTGCTGTGGTGCAAATCGCTGTGCTGCATGAAAGGTATATATATTATGGTAAGCCAGCCGGAGGGCTTTCTTCAAATCCTCATCGACCATGGCCTCGGCCTCGGCCATCTCCTGGTCCGATACGCGGAGGCTGTCTATCTGTGCGTGGTCAAACTGCAGCTCGTAGTGGCGTACAGCCTCGTCGCCCCGAGCCTTTATATCGTCCAAAACCGTGCTGACCGTGTGGGTCAGCTGCTTCGTGTCCAGATGCGGGCGTACCACTATCTTAGCCCAGTCGGCTTGGGCTGGATAGCTGTATAGCTCGCCAAAACTTATCGCATCACTCATTTATATATATGTTAATACTGTAAATCACAAAATCATCTTCTCAATTGGGGTGACCAGGATGCCCTGTGCGCCCAGTTCCTTCAGCTTGCCGATAATCTCCCAGAAACGCTTCTGGTCCAGAACGGTGTGTACCGAGCACCAAGCCTGATCGGCCAAGGGAATGATGGTGGGACTCTTCAGGCCTGGTAGCACGCTGATGATGTCGTCCAGCCGCTCCTTGGGTACATTCATACGGACATACTTTTTATCCTCGGCGTTCTTGACGGCCGCGAAGCGGAAAAGCATTTCCTGCAGTATCGTGCGCTTGTCTGTGTCCAAGTTCTTGTTACCTATCAGCAGTGCCTCGCTCTTCATGACAACCTCCACTTCGCGCAGGTTGTTGCTCACGAGGGTAGACCCGCTGCTCACGATGTCAAAGATGGCATCGGCCAGGCCTATTCCCGGCGAAATCTCGACACTGCCGGTAATAACGTGTATCTCGGCCTGGATATGGTTGTCAGCCAGAAACTTTTCTAATATGACGGGATATGAGGTGGCTATCTTCTTGCCGTTAAACCAGGTGAGCCCAGGATAGTCGATGTCCTTGGGGATGGCTAACGACAGCCGGCACTTACTGAAACCTAAGCGAGAGATGATGTCGGCGTTCTCGCCACGCTCTACAAACTCGTTCTCGCCCACCACGCCAAGGTCGGCTACACCACTGGCCACACTCTGCGGGATGTCATCGTCGCGCAGGTATAGCACCTCGACGGGAAAATTGGATGCCTGAACCAACAGGGTACGCTTGGTGGCACTTATCTTGATGTCGGCCTCGGCCAATAGGAACATAGTATCATCGTATAGACGACCTTTGGACTGAACTGCAATTCGTAACATAAGTATAATGGTATATATTGATTATCATAAAAATTGTAATGCAAAAGTATGAAAAATGTTCCAAGTGTGCAAATTATGTAGTAACTTTGTATCACTTATGAGAGCATACAAATATTTATACTATTTTCTTGCATACATTCTGGTTAGTTGTCAGGGCGAGAAGAAACAAGAGCTCACGCCATGGGGCACCACGCTCCAAGCCAGCGCCGACTCTGTGTCGACCGACTATACATTCAACGACATCCTTAATAATGGCGAAATTATCATGCTCACACTCTCCGGGCCGCAGACTTACTATGAGTACCACGGCCGGGGGCTGGGTACGCAGTATCTCCTCTGTGAGAAATTTGCCCAGTCAATCGGTGTCTCTCTCCGCGTTGAGGTCTGCCGCGACACAGCAGAACTCGTCAAGCGCCTGCGTAATGGCGAGGGCGACATAGCTGCTTTTCCGCTTCCCCACTCTATCCGCGGCGTAAAATTTTGTGGAGTGCGCTATCCGAAAGAACAGACCAGTTGGGCTGTAGAGGAGGACAACACGGCCCTGGCCGACACGCTGGACAAGTGGTTTAAGCCTGTGTTTGTTGCTCAGATAGCCAAGGAACAAGAGTTCGTACTCTCTACCCGCAGCATTACCCGACACGTATATTCGCCCATGCTCGACAGTAGGGCAGGCATCATCTCCAAGTACGACCACCTGTTCCAGAAATATGCCCCGGTGGCTCGCATGGACTGGCGACTCATGGCGGCCCAGTGCTATCAAGAATCTACGTTTGACCCGAGGGCTCGCTCATGGGCGGGTGCCTGTGGCCTGATGCAGATAATGCCCGAGACGGCCGACCACATAGGTGTTCCGCGTGAGCAACTGTACGAGCCGGAAGCCAACATAGCCGCGGCGGCCAAGTACATAGACCAACTTAACGGCCGGTTCCGCGATGTGCCCAATAAGATGGAGCGTATCAGTTTTGTACTGGCCAGCTACAACGGTGGCTACCATCACATACGCGATGCCATGGCCCTGGCGCACAAGTATGGCCGCAACCAGCATAGCTGGCGCGATGTGTCGGGCTATGTGCTGGGCTTGCGCGACCCGCGTTACTATACTGACCCTATAGTGAAGTATGGCTACATGCGTGGAGGCGAGACGGTAGACTATGTAGAGCGCATCCACGCTCGCTGGGCTCAGTACCGCGGTTCGGCCAGCGTGAGTACCTTTAAGGGAGCATACGGCTCGTTAGAGCCGCAACGGGCTACCAAGAAGTACCGCTTTCATCTGTAAATATGGGCAGTATGCGGAACTAGCGACAAGGGGACGTGGAGCGGCCGAAGGCTATCGGCCAATAAAAAAAATGGGCCCTGTGTTAAACCTGCGCCAACATTCTGCGTCCTATAAGTAAACAGAACCAAAATTTTTTATAACCTTTAAAAACAAAAAAAGTATGAGAAAGTTATTGATGACCCTTGCAGCTATGCTGCTGGTAGCCAATGTTGTCATGGCACAGGATACAAAGGCTTGCAGACAGATGCCCTCTAAGGCAGACATGGCCAAGCACCGTACCGAGATGATGGCCAAGAAATACAATCTGGATGACAAGCAGAAAGCCAAGCTGCTGGAACTGAATACCAAGTATGCCGACCAGTTTGGTCCTATGCGCGGCCGTAGGCCCGGTGCTCAGCCCCAGGGTTGCTGCAAGAAACAGGAACAGGGCTGTGCAAACTGTGCGAAGGCTAAGGCCAACGAGGAGAAGGACTGCTGCAAGGCTCAGAAGGCCGACTGCAAGCAGGCCAAGGCTCAGAAGCGTCCCGAACTTACAGAGGAGCAGAAGACTGAAATGCAGAAGCGCCGTCAGGAGATGCAGACCAAGCGCGAGGCTTATGTGAACGAGCTGAAGTCTATCCTGAACGAGGAGCAGCTGAAGCAGTTCAATTCCGACTGCCAGAATAAGCAAGACCGTCAGCGCTGCAATCAGAAATAATACGGAGGAACCGCATGGCCCGGCTCGGTTATCGTCGCCATCTGCCATCGCTTCTTACACAGACACCAAGCCTCATGCCCATCCAGGGTATGGGGCTTTTTCGTAACAGGACACAGCCATGTGGCTGTTGGGAACGGTTGCCCTCTTTTGCGCCACAATGACAAAAAAGACAGCGTTTTATTTCAAAATGCCTCTGATTTTGCGTAACTTTGCAGCCATAAAACTATAATATATTAACATAATGAAAACTATCACATTTGCCACACTGGCTGCAGCGGCCCTGTTAACTGGCTGCAGTTCAAGCAAGACTATGGCCCCGTCGGCATCGCTTGCCGGTGAGTGGACTATCGAAAAAATTGACGGAGCAGCCATAGACAAGAAGGCCGGCGACAATATTCCGTTTATGGGCTTTGACACCACTTCAAAGCGTATCTATGGCAACACCGGGTGCAACAGCCTGACTGGTGAGCTGAAGGCTGACAATGGCAAGATTGACCTGGACAACATGGGCTGTACACGGATGATGTGCGCCAATATGACCAACGAACGCAAGGTACTCGACGCGCTGGGAAAAGTAAAGGGCTACGAGATAAATGCCAAGGGCAACCTGCTGCTGACCAACGCGCAGGGTAAGGAAGTGATATTACTGGTCAAGAAGAAGTAAGGGGGGCGCGAAATGAATAGAACTCAACTTGCAGCACTGGTGGCCGAGAAGACCGGTGCCACCAAGGCCCAGGCCAATGTGTACGTCAATGCCGTACTGGGAACCATAGCCGACAATATCTGCGACGGCGACGGCGAGGTGGCCATCCCCGACTTTGGCCGGTTCTATGTTAAGAGTGTGCCGGCCCGCATGGGCGTCAACCCGAGCACTGGTGCCAAGATAGAGATAGAGGCCCATGACAAGGTGGTCTTCAAGTGCTCTGACAACATAGCCATTTACAGCCGTAAGCATCCGGCTGAATAACTACAACATACTAACAGAAAGCCGCTTCGGTACCCTGACGGGCGAAGCGGCTTTCTTGTAGTAGTATTTATTTCTTGCCTATCGACTTGAGCCACTTGAGTGGCTTCTTGAGGATAGAGCCTATTCCATTATTGTCTTTCTGGGGTTCCGGCTTCTTGCCCTCGCGCTTGGGGGCTGCCTGCTGAGTCTTCACCTTGGCAGTTTCGCGCTTGCCATCGACACCACCTTCTGGACGGCGGTTGCGACGGGGCTTGTTGCGGTGCTTGGGCTTACCATCGCCACCCTTGCGCTCAGGCTGCTTGCCATCGGTAGGCTGCTTGGGTGTGTCGCCCTCCTGCCGCTCGGCAGGCTTACGGCCGCCACGCTGACTCTGACGCTTGGGTCTACGGGGCTTATCACCTTTATTCTCAGCTTGTGGCTGGGCGTTGTCATTAGTTTTAGCGGGTTGGTTATCAGCTGTTTCCTTGCGAGGCTTGCGGCGATGCGCATTGGTATCGCGGTCCTTACGGCGGATAGACTTGGCCTTGGGCCGCCCCACTTTGTACTCGGGGCCATCGGTCATACCCTCGGGCATGGGGTTCTTGGGTATCTCCTTACCGAGGAACTTCTCTATATCCTTAAAGGCGGCTATGTCCAGTTCGCTCACCAGGGTAACGGCCACACCATCGCGGTCGGCACGGGCGGTTCGGCCTATGCGGTGAACGTAGTCCTCGGAGTCGTGAGGTACATCGTAGTTGATAACCATGGCGATGTCATCGATGTCTATGCCTCGGGCCACGATGTCGGTAGCCACCAGCACATCTATCTGCCCGCTCTTGAACTTGAACATGATGTCGTCGCGCTCGGCCTGAGACAGGTCAGAGTGCATTTCGCCGACAGATACCTTGGCCTTGGCCAGCGCGCGGCTCACCTCCTTGACCTTGGTCTTCTTGCCGCAGAAGATGATGACACGCTTGAGCTCATCCTTCTTGAACATGGCCTTGATGATACCTAACTTCTGCGGCTCGTAGCACACGTAGGCACTCTGCTTAATCTTCTCGGCAGGCTTGCTGACGGCCAACTTGATGACCACGGGGTCTTTGAGGAGCGACTTGGCCAGGTCCTCTATCTTATTGGGCATGGTAGCCGAGAACATGACCACCTGGCAGTTGGCCGGGAGCAGTTTGGCGATAGAGAGTATGTCCTCAGAGAAACCCATGTCGAGCATGCGGTCGGCCTCGTCGAGTACGAAGAACGATGTGCGGCTCAGGTCTACATTACCTATATTAATATGGCTTATGAAGCGGCCCGGGGTGGCTATCACCACGTCGGCACCCATACGCAGTCCCTTGGTCTCCTGGTCAAAGCGGTTGCCGTCGTTACCACCATAAACGGCCACACTGCTCACTCCGTTGAGATAGTAGCCAAAGCCCTGGAAAGCCTGGTCTATCTGCTGGGCCAGCTCGCGTGTGGGCGACATGATAAGACAGTTGATGGAGTCCTCTGGATAACCTCCGTCATCGAGCTTAGAAAGGATGGGCAGCAGGTAAGCTGCAGTCTTGCCGGTTCCAGTCTGAGCCACGCCCAGCACGTCCTTCCCACTTAAAATTTCAGGGATACATTTTTCCTGAACAGGTGTGCACTCTTCAAAATGCATATCATAGAGTGCATCCAACACGTTGTTGTTTAAATCTAATTCGTCAAAATACATAATTCTACACTTTGGGGCAGTGCCGCAGTCTTCACTCTAATTGGGCGCCTGCCTGTAACAGTAATAAGCCACGAGGGCAAAAAGTATATTGGGTACCCATGCTGCCAGCATAGGCGGAAAGCCTGCATTGATAGCAAACGTCGACGAGACTGTCTGCAGCATAATGTAGGTGAAGCTGAGTGCCAGGCCGATACCGAGATACAGGCCCATGCCGCCCTTGCGCTTACGCGAGGAGAGGGAGAAGCCGATAATGGTAAGGATGAACGAGGCAAACGACGAGGCGATACGTTTGTGATACTCGACCTGGTACTGGACCACGTTGCTGCTGCCACGGTTTATCTGCTTGGAGATATAGTCCTTGAGCTCAGGACTGGTAAAGGTCTCCTGCTGTCCGCGTGAGTACACCAGGTCGGTAGGCTCCATCTGGATGAGCGTGTCGCGCTTGACACCGCTCTCAATATGCTCCCTCAAGCCCTTCAGGCGACGTATCTTCCAGTTGCGTACAGTCCAGTGATACTTAGTGTCCGAAATGGTGTCATACTGTATCTCCATGGCTGTCATGTGGCTCACGAGCTTCTTGTTCTCAAACTTGTCAAGAGAGAAGCCGTACCCCTTCTTCATATTATTGTCATAGTGCTGGATGTAGGCAATGATGCCCTTGCCCACTTGGAGCTGCACGTTCTCAGCAGAGGTAATATTAGTCTTGTTCTTGTACTTGACCTCGAAGTTCTGGCGGATTACGGTGCCATGTGGAATGACATAGGCACTAAGGTAATAAGAGAGCATAGCTATCAGCACGCACGAGAACATATACGGGCGGAGCAGCCGCTTGAACGACACACCCGCAGCCAGCATGGCCACTATCTCCGAGTTGCCCGCCAGCTTAGAGGTGAAGAATATGACGGCAATAAAGACGAACAGCGGACTGAACAAGTTGGAGAAATAGGGCACAAAGTTGGCATAGTAGTCAAAGACGATAGCCCTCAGCGGTGCATGGTATTCAGCGAACTTGTTCAGGTTCTCGTTGACATCAAACACGATGGCCAGCGAGATGATAAGCACGATGGCGAACACATACGTACCGATGAACTTGACGATAATGTAGCGGTCCAACCGTTTCAGATAGCGCGAGGGGGCCAATATACGTAGCCAGCCCAACCGCCGGGCTGCCCACCGGGCACCCTTGCGCAGCCAGCCGGTATGCCGGTACAGCCAGGCCAACAGCACATGGAGCCATACCGGATGCCTGCTTAGCCACCGCGCTATCCGGTAGCGCAGGTGGTGCTGCCGCAGTTGTCTATAATCTGCCATACTATATTCTCCTCCCTAATTGGTCGATAACGCTGTCCTTCCAATGGGCAAAGTCGCCCTGCTCGATGTGGGCTCGGGCATCGGAAACGAGGCGCAGGTAGAAAGCGAGGTTATGGATGCTGGCTATCTGCATGGCCAGCAGCTCCTGGGCCTTGAACAGGTGATGCAGGTAAGCCTTGGTGTAGACGGTGTCTACCTCGCACCCGTCTGGGTCTATGGGCGAGAAGTCCATCTCCCACTTCTTGTTGCGCATGTTCATGGTACCCTGGTAGGTAAAGAGCATGGCGTTGCGTCCATTGCGGGTCGGCATGACACAGTCGAACATGTCTACGCCCCTGGCGATGGCCTCCAGTATGTTCTCGGGGGTACCCACGCCCATCAGGTAGCGCGGCTTGTCCTTGGGAAGTATGTCGTTGACCACCTCGATCATCTCGTACATTACCTCCTTGGGCTCGCCCACCGCCAGGCCGCCAATGGCGTTGCCATCGGCCCCCTTGTCGGCCACGAACTTGGCCGCCTCGGTACGCAAGTCCTTATAGGTACAGCCCTGGACTATGGGGAACAGGCTCTGCTCGTACCCGTACAGCGGCTCGGTTTCATTGAACCGCTTAATGCACCTGTCCAGCCACCGCTGGGTGAGCCCCAGGCTCTTCTTGGCGTATGCGTAGTCGCTCTTGCCTGGCGGGCACTCGTCGAGGGCCATCATGATGTCGGCCCCGATGACACGCTCGGTATCCATGACATTCTCGGGAGTGAAGAAGTGCTTGGAGCCATCTATGTGAGACCTGAACTCGCAGCCCTCCTCACGCAGCTTGCGGATGCCGGTCAACGAGAATACCTGAAAGCCCCCACTGTCAGTCAGAATGGGCCGCTCCCAGCCATTGAAGCCATGCAGGCCACCCGCCGCGCGCAGCACCTCCAGGCCCGGGCGCAGGTATAGGTGATAGGTGTTGCCCAGTATAATCTGGGCCTTGACCTGCTCGCGCAGCTCGCTGAAGTGTACTCCCTTAACGGTACCGCAGGTGCCTACGGGCATGAAGATGGGCGTCTTAATCTGACCATGGGCGGTAGTGATGATACCCGTGCGGGCATCGCTTGCCGTGTCGGTATGTTGCAGTTGGAATGTCATGTCAGCCGTTGTTCTTCGTGTCTGTATCTATGTCAAACTTTACGGGATGGGCCACCAGCTCGTCGAGCAGGGCAAAGTCCCATACATCCTGGATGTTCTCTACGTAGTGGAAGGTGACACCCTCCAGGTACATAGCGGGTATCTCCTCGATGTCCTTGCGGTTCTCGGCACACATCACGATATCCGTGATGCCGGCACGCTTGGCCGCCAGTATTTTCTCCTTGATGCCGCCTACGGGAAGCACCTTTCCGCGTAGCGTGATCTCGCCTGTCATGGCCGTATTCTTACGTACCTTGCGCTGGGTGATGGCCGAGGCTATCG
>CAKPRX010000079.1 GCA_934183135.1 uncultured Prevotella sp. | reverse complement strand
ACCACCCACTTTTTTGACATAACTCATTGATTTTCAATCCGCGCTATGTGATGGCGCAGAAAAGTGATGAAGTCAGGTTTGGGGTGATGGCTCCCACGTGGCTGTATCTCAATAAAAGTGTGGAAATTGCTTGTTTTATTGCTAAATAAAAATTAACTTTGCGACATTAACAGATAGAAGCAGTGGATTTGCGACCAACGGAGATAATCGGGCAGACGGGTCGCCGTGATAGCGGGCGGTATTGCCTGAGCCGCTACAAGGGCCGTCTGCTCATGCGCGGGCTGTGGCGTGTGGCCCGTGATGACTATTGGGGCCTGATATGCCTGCCGGGTAGTTTCAGCCACGATGTCTCTGATAGTAAATCCTTGCTCTACACATACATATATATATGGCTAATACACAACTGGCACAGGGGCAGATACAGTTTATGATAAACTGCCGTATCAAGGACATTGTAGTCTGGCTGATGGCCGACTATGGCCTTACACTTACGGCAGCCCTTGATGGCGTGTACAACTCTGACTGGTACTCTAAGCTGCTCGATATGGACACAGGTCTCTATTATCAGAGTGCAGCCTATAACTACGAGTTGCTGAAGACCGAACTGAAATACGGACGAATAAGTTAAAGTTATGGAAGCGTACAAGATAACTTATATTCTTTATTGTATTGGCAGGTTTGCCCGTCATTACCATCTCTCGGACAAGCAGGCTTATGCTTACCTTAGACGCCACAAGGGTATTGACTTCCTCGTTGACAACTACGAGGCTGAGCATCAACTCTCTCTTGACGATGCTGTAAAAGACCTTGCTTCCGTGTGTCGCCGTTATGGAGGAGGGCTGCCATGCTGACGCTCTATCATGGCTCAAATATGACCATTGAAAGGTAAAAAAGTAAAAAGGTAAAAGAGTAAAAAGCTCCCCTGCGTGGAAAGGTAAAGAGAAAAAAGGTAAAAAGCGCTTCCTGCGAAGAAAAGTAAAATGGTAAAAAAGTAAAAGCGTAAAAAGCGCTGCTTGCGAGGGTATCTCCAGCGTGCTCGAAGTGATTGCGAATATTCTTGCAACGTTCACGGAAAATGGAGAGATTACCCTCCACATGTCGAAAGAACGCCCCTTATGTTTCTAAAGACGGCTCCCAGCTCGCTAAAAAGGGTTCCGGGAGGCGTAAGGGTCGGTCTTCACGGATGGGGCGATAATGCCCATGGTTCCGGAAGGGCTCTCTACCCACGACTTTTTACTCTTTTACTTTTTTACCTTTTTACTTTTAAGAGTGGGGGAGTGCCTGCCTGCGCTGCGGAGACGGGCGATGAGCCCCTACGAAATGACTATGATGAAGAACGAAGATACTATACGGTTTGTGCGCGAGCACGCCTCGGACGATGTGCGGGCCCTGGCGCTTATGGGCGACCGCCAGGGCACGGTAGACATGCCCTGGGCCCTTAACCAGATACGCGGCCGCCAGACGGCGATGAAGAAGTTGCCCACGCTGGCCATGACCGAGGGCATAGTGTACCCTGCGCACCTGTCTATGGAGCAGTGCTCCAGCGAGCAGACGGCCGCGTGGAAGGCCGTGGTGAGCGCCGGCGGAACCCATGAGGCTATGGTAGACCTCACGGGCGGTTTCGGCATAGACTTCATGGCCCTCTCTGCGGCCTATGCCCACGCCACCTACGTAGAGGCCGACAGCGAGCTGTGCGACACCGTGCGCCACAACCTGCGCGTGCTGCACCGCACGGCAGAGGTGGTGTGCGCCGATGCCACCCACTATCTGAACACCATGGGCCACGTGTCGCTCATCTACATAGACCCGGCCCGGCGTAGCCAGAGCGGCGCGCGCACCTACGCCATAGCCGACTGCAGTCCCGATGTGACGGCCCTGTGCGACGAGTTGCTGGCCAAGGCCGACAGGGTGCTCATCAAGCTGTCGCCCATGCTCGACTGGCACGAGGCCGTGCGCCAGCTCCGCGATGTACGCGAGGTACACATCGTGGCGGTCGACAACGAGTGCAAGGAGCTGCTGCTCCTGCTGTCAGCCCAGCCATGTACAGAGGGCGCCGCCCCGCCGGAGCCTCAGGGCCAGGCCGTCCCCCTGGTGCGCTGTGTAGACTTCTCGTCGCGGAGCGCCGAGCCCCTGGTCGAAACCTTCAGCGCCGCCGAGGGTGCCGAGACACCCGTCATCCTTGCCGGTGCCGTTGCCCCCGGCACCTACCTCTACGAACCCTTTGCCTCGGTGATGAAGGGCGGTTGCTTTGGCCCCCTCTGCCACCGCTATGGCCTGCAGATGGTGGCCCCCAACTCGCACCTGCTCGTGGGCACCGCCCCCGGCTGTTTTCGCTCGGGCCGCTGTTTCCGCGTGTCGGCCGTCAGCACCCTCAACCGCAAGCAGCTACGCCGCGCCCTTGGCGGCATAGACCGCGCCAATGTCTCCGTGCGCAATTTTCCCCTGTCGGCCGATCAGCTGCGCCGCCGCCTCGGCCTGCGCGATGGCGGCCCCGTATATATCTTTGGCACAACCCTTTCGGACGGCGGCCACGTAGTGCTTATCTGTGAAAAAATCCGCTGATTTCTGCCGTTGTCTCCGTTTTATTTGCTATTTTTGCAATCTTAAAGAGTTTTTTAATTAATATGTCAGACATACGTATCAAGCGTGTGGAAACCAAGAAAGACCTCAAAGCCTTTATTGAGTTCCATTACGATTTATATGAGGGCAACGCATACGATGTGCCCAATCTCTATAGCGACGAGCTTAACACGCTGAGCCCTGAGCGCAATGCCGCCTTTGACTTCTGCGAGGCCGAGTACTACCTGGCCTACCGCGACGGCAAGTTGGCCGGCCGCGTGGCAGCCATTATCAACCACCATGCCAATGAGAAATGGAACCGCCGCGACGTGCGTTTCGGCTGGATAGACTTCGTAGACGACATCGAGGTGTCCAGGGCGCTGCTCCAGGCCGTAGAGAGCTACGGGCGGGCCAAGGGCATGTACAGTATAGTGGGCCCCTTGGGCTTTACCGACATGGACCCCGAGGGCATGCTTACCTTCGGCTTTGACAAGTTGGGCACCATGCCCACCATCTACAACTACCCCTACTACCCCGAGCACATGGAGCGCCTGGGAGGGTGGAACAAGGACAACGACTACGTAGAGTACTACCTGGAAGTGCCCGAGACCACGCCCGAGAAGTACACCAAGATAGCCCGTATGATAGAGCAGCGCTACAATCTGCACGTGCGCAAGCTTACCAGGAAAGACGTGTTCGAGGGAGGCTATGGCCGTAAGCTCTTTGAGCTGGTCAACGCCACCTATAAGGACCTCTACGGATTTTCCGAGCTCACCGACAGGCAGATAGACCAGTACATCAACATGTACTTCCCCCTGGCCGACCTCAGCCTTATCACCGTTATCGAGGATGGCAATGCCGGCAACCGCCTGGCAGGCATGGGCATCACCATCCCCTCGCTCTCGCGGGCCCTGCAGAAGTGCCACCGCGGCCGCCTGTTCCCCTTCGGCTGGTATCACCTGCTGCGCGCCATCAAGTGGCACAAGACCGAGGGCGTCGACCTGCTCCTCATGGGTTTCCTTCCCGAGTACCGTGCCAAGGGCGCCAACGCGCTCCTCTTCGCCGACCTCATACCCCGCTACCAGGCTTACGGCTTCAAGTGGGGCGAGAGCCAGGTCGAGATGGAGGGCAACGAGGGCGTGCAGAGCCAGTGGGGCCCCCTGCATCCCACCAACCACAAGCGCCGCCGCTGTTACCGTAAAAACATAGAACGATGAAAGAAGACGACCAGTTCGAGGCCCAGGCACCCGTCCAGGAGCAGCCTGTGTCCTATACCGACGACAACATACGCCACCTGTCCGACATGGAGCACGTGCGCACGCGCCCCGGCATGTATATAGGCCGCCTGGGCGACGGCAATCTGCCCGAGGACGGCATCTATGTGCTGCTCAAGGAGGTGATAGACAACTCTATCGACGAGTTCAAGATGAACGCCGGCGACCGCATCGAGGTCGACATCGCCGACAACCTGCGTGTCAGCGTACGCGACTACGGCCGCGGCATCCCCCAGGGCAAGCTGGTCGAGGCCGTGAGCATGCTCAACACCGGTGGCAAGTACGACTCCAAGGCCTTTAAGAAGAGCGTGGGCCTCAATGGCGTGGGTATCAAGGCCGTTAACGCCCTGAGCGCCCACTTCGAGGTGCGCTCGTACCGCGAGGGCCGTGTGCGCCATCTGGTCTTCGAGCGCGGCGTGCTCCAGGGCGACCATACCGAGCCCACCACCGACGAGAACGGCACCTACATCTACTTCGAGCCCGACAACACCCTCTTCCGCGACTACTCCTTCCACGACGACATCGTGGAAACCATGCTCCGCAACTATACTTACCTCAACTCGGGTCTTACCATCATGTACAACGGCCGCCGCATACGCAGCCGTAACGGCCTGGAGGACCTGCTCACCGACAACATGACCGTCGAGGGCCTCTATCCCATCGTCCACATGAAGAACGACGACCTGGAGATAGCCTTCACCCACACCAACCAGTATGGCGAGGAGTACTACTCCTTTGTCAACGGTCAGCACACCACCCAGGGCGGCACCCACCAGAGCGCGTTCAAGGAGCACATCGCCAAGACCATCAAGGAGTTCTTCGGCAAGGGCTACGAGTACACCGACATACGCAACGGGCTCGTGGCAGCCATAGCCATCAACGTGCAAGAGCCCGTTTTCGAGAGCCAGACCAAGATTAAGCTGGGCTCTACGCTCATGGCACCCGGCGGCACCGAGACGGTCAACAAGTGTATCGGCGACTTTGTCAAGAAGGAGGTAGACAACTACCTGCACATACACACCGATGTGGCCGAGGTCATCGAGAACAAGATTAAGGAGAGCGAGCGCGAGCGCAAGGCCATGGCCGGCGTTACCAAGCTGGCCCGCGAGCGTGCCAAGAAGGCCAACCTGCACAACCGCAAGCTGCGCGACTGCCGCATACACTTCTCTGACGCCAAGAATGAGCGCAAGGAAGAGTCGTCGATATTCATCACCGAGGGCGACTCGGCCAGCGGCTCCATCACCAAGAGCCGCGACGTGAACACCCAGGCCGTGTTCTCGCTCCGCGGAAAGCCCCTCAACTCGTTCGGGCTTACCAAGAAGGTGGTGTACGAGAACGAGGAGTTCAACCTGCTGCAGGCGGCGCTCGACATCGAGGACGGCCTGGACACGCTGCGTTACAACAAGGTCATCGTGGCCACCGATGCCGATGTCGACGGCATGCACATCCGTCTGCTCATCATCACCTTCTTCCTGCAGTTCTTCCCCGACCTTATCAAGAAGGGCCACGTGTACGTGCTGCAGACCCCCCTCTTCCGCGTGCGCAACAAGCGCTCCAAGATCAGGAACAAGCAGGTGCTGGCCGAGGCCGACAGCAAGCCGGGCAACCGTAAGGGCCGTACCGACTACATCGTGCGCTACTGTTATACCGACGAGGAGCGCCAGACTGCCATCCGCGAGCTGGGCCCCGACCCAGAGATAACCCGCTTTAAGGGCCTCGGCGAGATAGGGCCCGATGAAATGGCTTGTTTTATAGGTCCCGATATGCGCCTGGAGCAGGTTACCCTGCACAAGAACGACCAGGTACAGAAACTGTTAGAGTACTATATGGGCAAGAACACCATGGAGCGCCAGAACTTCATCATCGATAACCTGGTGGTCGAGGAAGACTTGCCCGAGGAAGACTCGGCCCCGCTGGACTGAGCCTCCATTAACCCTTTTGCATATAACTAAGATGAAAAGACTCATGTCAGTGGCCGTCGCCCTCATGGTGGGCTGCAGCCTGGTGGCCCAGATACGCTTCAACATGGGCGGCGCCAGCCCGCTCAACAAGCTGCGCATGGCCGAGATGGCCATCGCCAGCCTGTACGTAGACTCCGTGTCGGACGACAAGCTGGTCGAGGATGCCATCCGGGGCATGCTCGAGAAGCTGGACCCCCACTCGAGCTACACCACGGCCAAGGAGACGAGCGCCCTGAACGAGCCCCTGAACGGGTCGTTCGACGGCATAGGCATACAGTTCAACATCTCCGAGGACACGCTTATCGTTATCAAGCCCGTGGTCAAGGGGCCGTCCGAGCGGGTAGGCATCATGGCCGGCGACCGCATCATAGCGGTCGACGACACCGCCATAGCCGGCGTCAAGATGACCCAGCAGGAGATAATGCGCCGCCTGCGCGGTCCCAAGGGCACCAAGGTGCGTGTACAGGTGGTGAGGCGCGGCATAGCCGGGGTGCTCCACTTTGTGGTGACCCGCGACAAGATACCCGTAACCACCCTCGACGCCGCCTACATGATACGCCCCGGGGTGGGCTACATCCGCATAGGCAGCTTCGGGCTCACCACCTACGACGAGTTTATGACGGCCGTGGCCGCACTGCGCAGGCAGGGCATGAAGAGCCTGGTGCTGGACCTGCAGGAGAATGGGGGCGGCTATATGCAGCCTGCCATCCAGATAGCCAACGAGTTTCTGTCCAAGGGCGACCTCATCGTGTACACCCAGGGACGTAGCGATGGGCGCCGCGACTTCCGTACCAATGGCAACGGCACCCTGCGCGACGTGCGCCTGGTGGTGCTGGTCAACGAGTTCTCGGCCTCGGCCTCAGAGATAGTCACCGGCGCCCTCCAGGACCAGGACCGCGCCATCGTGGTGGGCCGCCGCACCTTTGGCAAGGGACTGGTACAGCGCCCCATCGACTTTAGCGACGGTTCCATGATGCGCATCACCGTGGCCCATTACTACACCCCGTCGGGGCGTTGCATCCAGAAACCCTATACCAAGGGTCGCGCCATGGACTACGCCATGGATATAGACAAGCGTTACAAGCACGGCGAGTTCTACAGTGCCGACAGCATCCATTTCGCCGACTCGCTCAAGTACTACACCCTGCGTCGCCACCGTACCGTCTACGGCGGCGGTGGCATCATGCCCGACTACTTCGTTCCCCTTGACACCACGCGCTATACTGCGCTGCACCGCAAGCTCTGGGCCAGCGGCGTGGTGGTCAGCAACATGGTCCAGTACATAGACCAGCATCGCAAGGAGCTGCTGAGCCGTTATGCCGATTTTTCCGATTTCAACGCCCGTTTTACCGTTCCTCAGTCGCTTACCGACAAGGTGCTGGCCGATGCGGCCAAGCAGAATATCAAGCCCCGTGACGACGATGAGGTGCGCACTTCTCTCCCCACGCTCCGCCTGCAGATGAAGGCGCTCGTGGCCCGCGACCTGTGGGAGATGAGCGACTACTTCCATGTCGTCAATGAGGACAGTCCCGTGGTGCAGAGGGCCCTTACACTTATTAAGTAGGCGGCCCCCGCCCCTCTCCCTGGCGATGTCGGGAAACTTAGAAAGGCAAAAAGGATTTTGAAAGGTAAAAGAGTAAAATGGTAAAAGCATCTCCCTGTGTGTAGGCAGGCTTTCTAAGGGTGTGCGCGATAGCGAGCGTGAGCGCTTTTTGCCTTTTTACCCTTTTACCTTTTGCCTTTAATCCTTTGCCCTGTATCGTAAATATTTTTCCGATATTGCATAAATATACATTTCTGCCGTTTCTGTGTCTGTCAAGGGCTTTTCGGCCTCCTGCCATTTGTCTGTACGCTCGCCTTGGGGACGGCGGTGGCGAAAATGGCAATTTTCTGACCACCCGAAAACCACCTTTTTCGTGCTCGCGATGGTCATTAGAATCGTAATGACCATCGCGAGCAAAAAAATGACCATCTTGGCGCCCCTGAAAACCATCCCCGAAAGAGCCGAAAATAGCGGCGCGAGAGACGGAAAATGCCCCTATTTTGTAAAATGCTGTTACTTTCGCACCCCTCGCTATGCCCCCAAACGCCCCCGATGACCCCGAAAATCGTCCTGGTTTGATGAGTTTTTCCAGAATTTGCGCCCCGGAAAACGGGCGTTACGGCTGTATATTTATACATAATCGCCGCTTGTTTTGCATAAATATACAGTCGGGTGTAAAGGCTTTTGGCAGCTTGTGCCATGGTGGCGGCCACAATGGGAGCCGCCACCATTCATGGAACAAGCACACTGACACCCCCGTCTGGCATCCGCTGGGTCTAAGCACAGCCCCCGGACGGCGCCCCGGGCGGTCTTCTTATGGCTCATGGGGCGTTTCCGGTATGGCAAAGGGCGCTTTCTCGTAGGTCAAAAAATAGCTCAAAATCCATTTTTGATATGACAAAAGTGATATTTGCTGTCGTTTTAGTCATATTGACCCCTAAAAATCGTGCTGAGATGAATATCTGATACGCCAAGTGCCTTTTTCGTGTCGGTTTTTCGTGCCGTGAGTTGTAATTTTGCAGTACTTAAAATAACATAGCGGACAGTGGTCTGGCTGGGAGTTATAACATCCTTAATAGTTTCACTTCATAAAATTCGATATAAGGGTATTATGGTAGCTGCATGTGATATGTGGTTACCTTTTTTTTGTCCCTATGTGTGGCACTATAACGACGGTGCGACCGAAGAAAAACACAAATTAACCCGTTGGAGCGATTTTTTTTGCGTACTTTTGTGGCAGAATGAAAGAGACCCTGATACGAATACCCTTAATGGCCGGCCAGTTACTATGTGCGGCCCGCACCCTCGTGGTGGCGGCCACCCTGCTTATGCTCTCCTGTCCCGTGGCGGAGGGAGCCTCGCCGGCCAGCGCCCCGGAAGGTACCTGGGCGGCGGGTACCGATGAGGCCGAGTCGTGCTGTATAGACTGTATCCAGGGTTACCGCTATATGAAGCAGGGGCGCTATGCCAGCGCGCTGACAAGTTTCCGCGACGGCGAGAGTGTGTACAAGTGTACCCACGACACCATACACGCGCTCTTCGTAACCCACTTCCTGCACCCACAGTTTGAGTGTCTGCGCCAGCTGCGGCGCTATAGGGAGGCCACAGGAGTGGCCACCCGCATCATGCTGATACGCGACAGCCTGTCCAGCCGTTCCAGCCGTAAGCACCGGGCGGCCATGGCCCACACCGAGCCCACCGACACCTTGGCCGGCGTAACCCTGGCCACCCCCTGGTACTCGGTCAGCCTGTCGCCGGCCTGCTTTATAGCCATCCTGGCTGCCGTGCTGTTGGTGGCCCTGGTCCTGGCCTATCTGGTGGGCTACTATGTACTCAAGGTGCGCCGCGCCTACCGCGCCCAGGTGGCCGTCATAAACCGTCTTAACCGCATACGCCACATCGTGTATGGCTCTACCGTGGGGGCCGACATCCGCCTGCCCGCCGATGCGCCCAGTATCAGGACCTGGGCCAGCCGTCCGGGCATATCGGCCGACGAGCGGCTGCTGGCCACCATCATGCTGACCATCGTGGAGAAGAAGATGTACCTCAACCCCAACCTTACGCGCGCCGATGTCATCAGCGAGGTCTACGTGCCCAAGAACAAGTTTGCCCAGCTGTTCAAGACCTACGTGGGCACCTCGTTCAGGACCTATATCAACAACCTGCGCATAGACGAGGCCATCAGCCTCTTCAGAATACATCCCGAATATACCGTCGAGGCCATCGGCCGCGAGTGTGGCATGGCCTCGGCGCAGACTTTCTACCGTGTTTTCAGCGACACGCTGGGCATGTCGCCCTCCGAGTACCGTGACCATCTGCAGGACAGGTGCGACGAGGACGAAAAAGAAGAGCCTGGCGACTGACGCGCCAGGCTCCCCCATGTATAGCAATCCTTACTGATTATCCTATGCGGTACACCACCGCGGTACACTTGCCGAGCACCAGTTGGTCGGTGGTCTTTCCGGCTTTGTACGATGCCTTGCCACTCACCATGACAGCCTTGGCCCTGCCACCCTGTGTGGGTATGGTGGCCTTAACGGCTTTCTCCGATGGGTTGAGGGCCACCACATACACCTGGCCGTCCAGGCTGCGCTGGTAGACCATGGGGTAAGGCTTGTCCTTGTCGCTCAGCAGCGCCCAGGCGGCCGTGTTGCCCAGGGCCGGCGTCTGCTGGCGCAGGCTGATGAGCGTGCGCACGAAGTGGAGCATCGACGTGCGGTCCTTCTCCTCGGCGGCCACCGTGATGTGGCCCCCGTCGGTGCTCACGGGCAGATACAGCTTGTCGGGCGTACACGTAGAGAAGCCCGCGGTGGCTCCGGCCTCCCACTGCATGGGCGTGCGCGTTCCCGCGCGCTCGTTGGCACCCTCCACGTTGGGCGCGTCGGGTATGAACTTCATCCCCCTTATTTCCGCAACACTATTATAAATTAAACTTTTTAAGTACCTGAGCAACAAAAAGTTGCCCAGGATTTTGCCA
>CAKPRX010000078.1 GCA_934183135.1 uncultured Prevotella sp. | reverse complement strand
TAGCGTCGCTCAGCCACTTGTCCTGGGCACGCAGCACCTGCTCTATCACATCGCGCCCCACGCCATAACCGCCGCGGCGGTCGCTCACATAGGTGCTTATCTCCTGAACATCGGGGCAAGCATCAGCCGGACAGCAGGGACAGCCACAACGGCGCATCACCTCGTAGTCGGGAATATCGTCGCCCACGTAGATGACCTCATCGTCGTGTAGTCCGTACTTTTGGAGAAGAGCCTCGTATGTTTTTATCTTGACAGAACAGTCTATATACACGTCCTCGACACCCAGGTAGCGGTACCGCCGCACGATGGCCTCAGAGTGCCCGCCCGTAATGATGGCCACCCGGAGCCCCGACTTACAGGCCAACTGTATGGCATAGCCATCCTTGATATTCACGGTACGCAGGGGCTGTCCCTCGTCGTCCATGCCGATGGTCTCGGCCGACAGCACTCCGTCTACGTCAAAGGCAATGGCCTTAATCTTAGTCAGGTCGTAGTTAATCATCGTTGCCAAAAATCTTTACGTTCTCCCACTTCAGCGCCTCTTCGTTCTGAGGCTTGCGCTCATCGGTATAATGCCCCACGGCTATGACGCAGAGCACCTCTAAGGTGTCGTCCAGTCCGAGCACGCCCCTTATGACATCGGTAGCCGAGGTGCCGTCGCTCAGCCCACGGCCTCGCATCTGTACCCAGCATGTGCCCAGGCCCAGGTCGGCCGCCTGGTACTGCATGGAGATGGCCGCTATGGCCCCGTCCTCTACCCAGCAGTCGTTGGCTGCGGGACTGCCGCATACCACGATGGCCAGCGGAGCTCCCTTGAGAAACGCGCTCCCGGCCTCCTTGGCATCGGCCATCTTCTCGATGGCCAGCGGGTCGTCTACTACCACAAAGCGCCACTGGCGCTGCCCCTTCGAGGTGGGCGACATGAGTGCTGCGCGCAGTATGAGCTGCAAATCGTCGGGGCTCACGCCCTCGTCCGTAAACCGGCGGTGGCTCCTGCGTGTCTGTACCAGTTGTTTGAAATCCATAAGCATATATTATTTGCGATGCAAACTTATAAAAAAAAACGGAGATAGCAGCCATCCCGGGGCGAAAAATATGCCCCATACCTACCGCGACCGACCTCCGGAAATGAAAAGACCGGTCTCCACGTTTCTAATGACGGCTCCCAGCGCGCTAATGACGGCTCCGGGAAACGTAAAGGTCGGTCTTTTCATTTTCCCATGACTGCCAGCAATGTACAGAAAGCCATCGCAGACCGCCATAAGCGGGTTAAGCGGCTGCCAATCTTAACAGATTATAAAATTAGGGGGGCTCCAGCCATTTTTATGCCCATGGGCAGAGACGGGTAGCTATCTTTTTCGTACATTTGCATTATGTATAAGGTGTGTACAACGATTATTACGAGGAGCAGGGACTTGCCAGCCATGACAAGCCACAACTTTTTCCACAGCCCCGAGCTTTTCAGAATGATAGAGAGCACTCCGGGGCAACAGCCGTACATGGCCATAGCCCAGGATGCCAGCGGCCGTGTGGTGGGCCACATCCTGGCCTCGGTGCGCTGCCGGTACAGGTTGCTGCCGCTGTACTTCTTTACGCAGGGCCGGGTGTATGGCGAGGGCGAATATGCCCCCGACGTAGACGCCGAAGAGGTGTTTGGCGAGCTGCTGAGGGCCCTGACGGCCAAGTTCAGGAGAAGACTGTGCCTGTTTGTCGAGTTTAGCGACATTACGCACAAGATGTTTGGCTACAAGCACTTCCGCGCCAACGAGTACTTCCCCATTCGCTGGCTCGAGGTACACAACTCGCTCCACTCGATGGCTCCGGCCGACCGTATTACCGGCAAGACGCGCCGGCGGATAGTCAAGTCGGCCAACAGCGGCATTACTACGCGCGAAGTGACCTCTATCGACGAGGTACACGACTTCTACACCATGCTGCGCAAGGTATATCACACGCGGCTGCGCCGCTTCCTGCCGGGGCGGGCTCTCTTTGACGAGCTCTACAAGAGTGCGCACGCACGCATCTACATCACCCTGTACCACCGCAACATCATCGGCGGCTGTGCCTGCATATATACCCATGGCGATGCCTACCTGTGGTTTCATGCCTCTAAGAGCAAGCGCTACGCATACCTGCACCCCAACGCCATGACCATCTGGCAGGCCATGAACAGCGCCTACGACAATGGCTGCCGCCACTTCTACTTTCTGGATGCCGGCCTGCCCTTCAGGCGCAACCCGTTTCGCGAGTTTATCCTCGGTTTCGGCGGCAAGACGGTAAGCAAGTACCGGTGGTTCCGCTTCAATATTCCATGGATTAACCAAATACTTTCGCGCTGGTACACCGGCTAACACAATATTTGCCGGTATTTGCCGTTATAAGAGTATGAAGAAATTCATCCTCTTACTGCTGGCCACAGCCATGTATCTTACGGCCCAGGGCCAGACCTTCGTTCTACAGGGCAAGGTTACCGACGAGAAAGACAACCCCATCGAGTTTGTCTCGGTAACGTGCGCCCGCCAAGGCAAGGTGGCCTTCACCTCGCTGAAGGGCAACTTCACGCTTACGCTCAACTCGGCCGACTCGGTAGTGATAAGGTTCTCTATGTTAGGGTACCGCGCCAAGACCAAGGTGCTCAGGAGGCCGCGTGGACGGCAGACCCTGAGGGTGGCGCTGTACCCCGATGTGAGCACGCTGGGCGAAGTCCAGGTACAGGGACAGAAAATTCAGAGCGGACAGACGCAGGAACTGAGGACCAAGGACATGAAACTGGCACCGTCGACCGGCGGCAACGCGGTAGAGGAGCTGATACAGAGCCAGGCAGGCGTGTCTACCCACAGTGAGCTAAGCTCGCAGTACAATGTACGCGGCGGCTCGTTCGACGAGAATAGTGTATATATTAATAATGTAGAGGTGTTCAGACCGTTCCTGGTACGCTCAGGCCAGCAAGAGGGCCTCTCGGTCATCAACCCCGACATGGTAGAGCGCATAGGGTTCTCTACGGGTGGCTTCGCAGCCAAGTATGGCGACAAGATGTCGTCGGCCCTGGACATAACGTACCGTCGTCCCAAGCGGTTCGAGGCCAATGCCTCGGCCAGTCTGCTGGGGGCCAGCGCGTACATAGGCTTTGCCACACCCAAGATAGCCTGGGCCAACGGGCTGAGGTACAAGACCAACAAGTATCTGCTGGGCTCGCTGCAGGAGAACGGCGAATACCGCCCTAACTTCCTCGACTACCAGACCTATCTGAGCTACACGCCCAACAAGCGGTGGCAGATAGACTTCATAGGCAACATCTCGGACAGCCACTACAACTTCTATCCGAAGGACAGGAACACAGCCTTTGGCACCATGCAGAACGTGATGAACTTCAGAGTGTACTTTGACGGTCAGGAGAAAGACCTCTTCCGCACCTACTTTGGCTCGCTGTCCATAAACAGGATTTTCAGTCCCACCACGCGCCTCTCCCTCATCGCCTCGGCCTACTCTACCAAGGAGAGGGAGACCTACGACATCCAGGGACAGTACTGGCTGACGCAGACAGAGTCGAGCGAGAACATGGCTGTGGGCACCTACTTCGAGCACGCCCGCAACTACCTTCAGGCGCACGTCGAGAATGTCAAGCTGATGCTCAGCAGCAAGGTAAAGAAGCACGACATAGAGGCCGCCATAACCCTGAAGCGCGAGCACATCAAGGAGAACTCTACCGAGTACGAGATGCGCGACTCGGCAGGCTACAACATACCACACACGGGAGCCGACCTGTACATGATATACTCCATGAGGGCCAAGAACAGGCTGGATGCCACCCGTACAGAGGCCTATGTACAGGACACGTGGCGCTTTACATCGGGTGCCGACTCTGCCGCCACGCTATATACACTCAACTACGGTCTGCGCATGAGCCACTGGAACTTCAACGGCGAGACCATACTCTCGCCCAGGGTCTCGGTGGGCATCATACCGGCTTTCAACCAGAATGTAACCCTGCGCTTCGCCACCGGGCTGTACTACCAGGCCCCATTCTTCAAGGAACTGCGCGACACTACTACCTATAACAATACAACGGTGGCCGAGCTGAACCGCAAGATAAAGAGCCAGCGCTCCATACACTTCGTGGCGGGCTATGACTACCGCTTTAACAGCATGAGCCGCCCCTTCCGCTTCTCGGCCGAGGCTTACTACAAGATTCTGCAGAACCTCATACCCTACTCTGTCAACAACGTCAAGGTGGTGTACTACGGTGACAATGTTTGCAGCGGACATGCTGCCGGTATAGACCTGAAACTCTATGGCGAGTTTGTACCCGGAACCGACTCGTGGATATCGCTGTCGCTGATGAATACGCAGATGAAACTCAACGGACGCTCCATGCCACTGCCTACAGACCAGCGATGGGCAATGAACCTGTTCTTTACCGACTACTTCCCAGGTACCACCAAGTGGAAGATGGCGCTCAAGTTGGCCTACGCTGACGGCCTGCCGTTCTCGGCTCCCCACCGCGAGATGGAACGCAACTCCTTTAGGGCCCCGGCCTACAAGCGGGCCGACATCGGCATGAGTTACCGCCTGCTGGACAACGAGAGCCGTAGCAAGAAGGTGCCCTTCAAGAACATCTGGCTCGGTATAGACTGTCTGAACCTGCTCGGTATCAACAATGTGAACAGCTACTACTGGATAACCGATGTTACCAACCAGCAGTACGCCGTGCCCAACTACCTTACAGGCCGTATGCTCAACGGGCGTATCCTCTTTGAGTTCTGATACCGCCAGCAGCACAGCCACTGCACCTGTGGTGCCCGAAGCGTTAAAGTTATTTAATTGCTTAAAAATACTGTCATCGCCCACCCCGTTATGTGGGCAAAAAGTAGTAATTTTGCAGCCGATTTAGTCCGTTCGGGCTCGAAGAAGCGCTGAAATGCCATTCAGCCGCCTGGCGGAAAAACATTTATATTATAAATAATGTACGCAATTGTAGAAATTAACGGTCAGCAGTTCAAGGTGACCGAGGGCCAGAAGCTCTTCGTTCACCACATCAAGGATGTTGAGGCAGGTAAGACCGTTGAGTTTGACAAAGTACTCCTCGTAGACAAAGAGGGTGCTGTCACAGTGGGTGCACCAACTGTAGAAGGTGCCAAGGTAGTAGTAGAGGTTGTGAACCCGCTTGTAAAGGGTGACAAGGTCATCGTTTTCAAGATGAAGCGTCGCAAGGACTATCGCAAGAAGAATGGTCATCGCGCTCAGTTCACACAGGTAGAAGTTAAACAAGTAGTCGCTTAAAAACAGGAGGAATTCAGAATGGCACATAAAAAAGGTGTTGGTAGTTCTAAGAACGGCCGTGAATCAGCTTCACAGAGATTAGGCGTTAAGATTTGGGGTGGCCAGAAGATCATCGCCGGCAACATCATCGTTCGCCAGCGTGGCAACAAGCACTTCCCCGGTGAGAATGTAGCTCAGGGCAAGGACGACACATTGTATGCTCTTACTGATGGCGTGGTTTACTTCCACAAGGGAGCCCGCGACAAGAGCACAGTCTCCGTTCTCTCTCCCGAAGTTTACGCTGAGAAAACCAAGAAGGCTGACGCTTAAATAAAACAACAACTTATTCCAAACAAACATACCGAAGCCAGTTCTGAACAGAACTGGCTTCTTCCTTTTGAGCACCTCCCAGTTCTTCCCGGACATTGCGCCTGTGGACTTCGCCATGTTAAAAAAACGATGCTCGTTGAATATTTTCCAGTACATTTCTATCTTCAACTGATTATTTTCTGTATTTTTGCACAAGATAGGCGGCACCTCGGGTATTTGAGCAAGCTCATACCGCTCGGTTTGCACTATCTTTGCAAGTATAGTTTTAAAGACAGAAATTATGGTAATAGACTTTGAGAAAATCAAGGAAGTCCGCACTATGGACTTCAAGGGTGGCAAAGGCCCCCTGGATAGCCGCAACTATGCAGACGAGAACGTAAAGATTATGTACTCTACCCTCAGACCTGGTGCCTCGACGGGCCTTCATACTCATGTGGGCAACAGCGAGATTATCTTTGTTATCAGCGGAGAAGGCACTTTTCACTATGACGGCGAAATCGAGGTAGTACGGGCCGGCCAGTGCCACTATTGTCCCGAGGGCCATTCGCACTACATGGAGAACCTGACAGACCACGACCTGCTCTATTTCGCCATCGTTCCCCAGCACAAGAAGTAGAGACGCCAAACAGCCCACAACCTGCCAACCTATCTATATATAAGGACATGGCAGGTTATGGGATTGTTGTCCGAGGCGGGCTTGCAGCCGTCAGTCCTCGATTTCTATCTTCCGGATTACCCGACAGGGGTTACCCACAGCTATACTATTGGCTGGTACATCCTTAGTTATCACCGAGCCAGCCCCTATAGTACAGTTGTCGCCAATGGTAACGCCAGGCAGTATGGTAACGCTGCCCCCTATCCATACCGAGTTACCTATCTTGATAGGCTTGGCCCACTGTACACCCGTATTGCGTTTCTTCGGTGACGTGGGGTGGCACGGTGTGTACATACTCACGTTGGGCCCAATAAAGGCATTGTCGCCTATGATGACCCGAGCCTCATCCAAAACCGTAAAACCGAAATTGGCAAAAAAGTTGTCACCCACTTCGATATTACAACCATAATCGCAGTAAAAAGGCTGATTGACATGAGGCGCTTTGCCACACTTGCCAAGCAACTGGCGCAGTGCTTTCTCCTTAGCCAGGTCATCATTAGGAGCTATCCGATTGAAGTCGGCCACCAGCTCGCGGGCCTTACAGAGACGCTCTATGACCTCGCTGTCCAGCGCGTCATACACCTCACCGCTAAGCATTTTGTTCCATTCCGTATTCATCATCTTATCGCGTCTACAGGATTGCAATAACGTCCATTCGCTATCCGTTGGCAAAGGTAACTATTTTATCGGACAAGCTGGCTGTCGCCAAGCAATAAAATTTGTAGGTGCAAAGGGAGTTGCCGCCATCATCAGCCCCAGC
Organism: uncultured Prevotella sp.; assembly: GCA_934183135.1. Classification (GTDB taxonomy): domain Bacteria; phylum Bacteroidota; class Bacteroidia; order Bacteroidales; family Bacteroidaceae; genus Prevotella. The sequence goes on along the minus strand of CAKPRX010000078.1, from coordinate 3,443 downwards.
CACCCAATGCCCCGAAAGTCAACATCAAGCCCACCACAGTCCGCAAACTGGAGCCAAAAGCGTCATAAGAATGGTTACAAATTGGATATTAACGATTTTTACATATAAAATTATAGTCACAGAACCACCAAATATCACTTTTTTTTTGTAATTTTGCATCGTTTTTCGTATAAGGTATATCGAATTGATTGAGCTGCAATCTTTCAGATATTTTCAGACAAGCAAGAATGAGACAATTAAAGATTTCAAAGAGTATTACCAACCGCTCCAGCGAAGCACTGGACAAATATTTGGTAGAAATAGGTCGTGCCCCATTAATTACGATAGACGAGGAGATAGAGCTCGCCCAGAAAATCAAGAAGGGAGGCCCCGAAGGCGAGCGCGCCAAAGACAAACTGGTCACAGCAAACCTCCGCTTCGTAGTATCGGTGGCCAAGCAGTACCAGCACCAAGGACTTACACTTACAGACCTTATCGACGAAGGAAATATAGGGCTCATTAAGGCTGCACAGAAATTTGATGAGACTCGCGGTTTTAAGTTTATCTCATACGCAGTATGGTGGATTCGCCAGAGCATACTTCAGGCTATCGCCGAGCAAAGCCGCATAGTGCGCCTGCCCCTCAACCAGGTAGGTTCGCTCAACAAGATAAATCACGAGATTAATAAGTTCGAGCAGGCCAACCAGCGCCACCCCTCGGTATCGGAGCTGGCAGACGCCACTAATATCGACGAAGAGAAGATAGGCCAAAGCCTCATGGCCGATGGCCATCATGTAAGTATAGACGCCCCTTTTCAGGATGGCGAAGACAACTGTATGCTTGACGTGATGCCTTCGGGCGACGACAGCCGTACTGACAAGACCGTAGACCATGAGAGTATGGCGCTGGAACTCAACCAGGTGCTGAGCAAAGTGCTCAAAGATCGCGAGATCAAGATTATCCGCTACTGTTTCGGTATCGGCTGTCACGAAAAGGGACTTGAGGAAATAGGCGACGAGCTGAAACTGACCCGTGAGCGTGTACGCCAGATACGCGAGAAGAGCATTACCAAGCTACGCGACAGCGGTAACGCCAAGATACTGATGAAATACCTGGGCTAAGAAGTATAGCTACACTTTACAAAATAATCATCCCCATCTCAAAAAAGGTGGGGATTTTTTTGTCCTTTCGTGCCGAGTTTACGATTATTATGAGTAAGTTTGCAGTAATATGCGTATCGGCAGAATTATCATGCTCGCCATCCTTATCGGACAAGTCCTCACCGTAAGGGGACAGCAGAACGTCAGACGCGATGTTCTGCTGCTTGACCGAATTTGCCAATACAGGAACCAGATAGACACGAGCATGGCCCAGGGCACCCAGACATACGCCTACCGCAAGTTTGGCCTCAACGTAGTGCGCCGCAATGTCACACTCTTCCCCATTCCCACCATGTACCGCATCGCCCATAGTAAGAATCGACGCTATATAGAGGAGAGCTATGAGCTATTCAGCCACAAGAGCACTTACGATTTTGACGCGACACGCATAGCCCATCTGTCGACCATACCCCAACACAAGCAGACCATGACACGGCTGCAAAAATTTCTCACTCCAAAGTTCTACGAGGAAACAATATTCGGTTCCAACGTGTTATCACCTTTCTGCAAGGTCAACCGGGTGTTCTATCGTTACCATTTCAAATACCTATATAATAATAAGGTAGACATAACATTCTGGCCCAAGGTCAAGAACACCCAGCTGGTATATGGCAATGCCACCATAGACGCTGGGACTGGCCGCATCATAAACGGTTCTATACAAGGCGAGTTCGACATGATAACGTTTGCCCTGGCCTTTACCATGGGCGACAGCGGCATCTATTCCCTGTTTCCCACACGATGTACTCTTAATTCCAAGTTCGAGTTCCTCGGGAATATTATACAGGCTTCTAACGTAGCTGCTTATGGTCTGCCAAAAGTTCTGGCAGACTCGCAAGCCGCTAACCCTCAGAAACTACAGATAGCAGCTGTAAGATGTGACAGCCTCACTGCTGATGAGCAGCAACTGTATGCTGCCTACTATCACGACAACCAGCCCGACAGCGCCACGACCGCTTCCAAGAAGCGTGGCTGGGCCAAGCGGTTTTTCTGGGACATCCTGGGCGACAACCTGCTCAACAAGATTACCTCCAGCTATGGTACTACCAATCAGGGCTATCTCCGTATCAACCCTCTGTTTAACCCACTGTACATGGGCTATAGCGGCCACAAGGGCTATTACTATAAGTTTGACATCCGCACGACCTATACTTTTTCTAATAACAGTTACCTATATACCCGGCTCAAGGCCGGCTATTCTTTTAAGCAGCGCCACCTATATTATACCATCCCCGTAGAATATCACTTTAACCACAGGCACAATGGATATATCGAATTGCGTTTCAGCAACGGCAACTGGATACGTAATGGATTGCTGAAAGACGAGTTGTTAAGCCAGTTGCCCGACACAGCTAACTATAACGATGAACGTCTAAGCTATTTTAGAGACCTTAACCTCAGCCTGTTAGGAAGCTATGACCTTAACCCTCACATCACCTTACAGGCCGGGATTATAGCCCACCGACGTACAGCCGTCGAGCAGGATACCTACCGCCAGGCTGGCCTCCACACCTCTTACTACTCTGTTGCCCCTAAGACCGAGATTATATGGCGGCCTATGGGCCGACACGGCCCAGCCATCAATGCAGCCTACGAACGTAGCATACGCGGGTTGGCCAATGCAGACATAGCCTACGAACGCTGGGAGTTTGACCTGCAACATATCATAGCCCTTAACCGGTTACGCTATCTCTCACTGCGAGCTGGTGGCGGCTTCTACACCCTACGTGATGGCAGCAAGTACTTTCTGGATTACACCAACTTCCGCGATAACAACATCCCTGATGGATGGAATGATGAATGGACGGGCGAGTTCAGTCTCTTAGACAGCAAGTGGTACAACCTGTCGCGCTACTATGTACGGTCCAACATTACCTATGAGACTCCCCTACTCGCCCTAAGCCGTCTGCCATGGGTGGGACACATCATTGAGAAAGAACGCATTTACAGCAACATACTGGTAGTTACTCACCTGCATCCATACATCGAGGTGGGCTATGGACTGACAACACGCTGGCTATCGGCCGGCCTGTTTGTAGCCAACCGCAATGGACACTATGACGGTATAGGAGTGAAAGTAGGATTAGAACTCTTTAGACAATGGTAAACAAGACTATCCCCCTAACTGTGTACAAGGCCAGCGCCGGTTCGGGCAAGACCTTTACGCTGGCCATAGAGTATATCAAACTGGTCATCAAGACCCCTGCGTGCTACAGGAATATCCTGGCCGTGACCTTTACCAATAAGGCGACCGAGGAGATGAAGACGCGCATACTGACTCAGCTCTATGGACTGTGGAAACAG
>CAKPRX010000077.1 GCA_934183135.1 uncultured Prevotella sp. | reverse complement strand
GGGAGTCTCCACCAGCACCCTCTTGGGCTTCTCGGCGCCGAGGGCGGTCATGGCACACACTACCAGTGCCAGCAGGGTAAGGGTTCGCTTCATAGGGTCTTTCTGATATTACGTTTACAAAGTTAGCACAATCCACACACAGCACAAAGCAAATGGCTAACTATTTTTAATTTTGCCATGGCCGACGACGTGATACGAAAAAAGGGAAGACCCACCATCAACGGCGAGACTCCCCCTTATCATAAATACTAATTAGGTATGAATTTACAGTTTGGTGATAACACCTTTCTCCGAGCTACTGAGGAATTCGACTATCTTGCGCACCTCAGCACCGTCGGGTACCTGGTCCTTAATCTGGTTGATAGCATCGAAGAGCGATGTCTGACCGTGGAATACCAGTCGGTAGGCATTAGCCACATGCTTGCGCACCTTATCGTCTATGCCAGCAGCCTCCATAATGATATGGTTGGGGCCTCCATAAGCCACAGGCTTGCCTCCGGCAATGATATACGGGGGCACATCCTTAGAGAAGGTGGTGCCGGCCTGTATCATGGCCAGGTCGCCTACGCGGGTCTTGGCGTTCTCGACCACCGAGGTGGAGAAGATGGCACCATTGCCTATCACGCAGTCACCAGCTATCTTGGTACCATAGCCAAAGACGCATCCGTCGCCCACCACAGTGTCGTGCGAGATGTGGGCACCCTCCATGAGGAAGTTCTTGTTACCCAGTACGGTCTTGCCGCCAGCGTGGGTACCACGGTTGACAACCACATTCTCGCGGATGGTATTATGGTCGCCTATCACAACCTCACTATCTTCGCCCGTGAAGTTGAAATCCTGAGGCAAGGCGGCTATGACGGCTCCCTGGAACACCTTGTTGGCATTGCCCATACGGGTTCCATTAAGGATACTTACAAAGGGATAGATAATGCAGTTGTCGCCTATAACCACGTCGTCCTCGATGTAAACAAAAGGATATATCTTACAGTTATCGCCTATCTTTGCCTTAGGCGACACATCTGCTTTGGGGCTTATTATACTTGCCATAATCGTTTGGAATTATCGTGTTAAACGTTACTTAGCTCCTCCGCCCAAGGCGTAGTAGAGGTTTACAACTGCCTGCATCTTATAAAAATCGTCGGCCACCTTGGACAACTGCACATTGAGCAGTGACGACTGGGCGGTGATGATGTCCAGGTAGGTGCTCGACGCATCGGCTACCAAAATCTGGGTCTCCTCGACGTTCTTCTTGAGCACCTCTATCTGCTTGGCCTCTATACGGCTCTTCTCGGCCGATGAGTTATAGAGCACCAGGGCATTGCTCACCTCGCTACCAGCCGACAGCACGCTGTTTTGCCAAGTGTTATAGGCCTGCTCGTACTGAGCCTTAGCTACCTTGAGGCCTGCGATGAGACGACCGTTCTGGAATATGGGCTGTACCAGCGAACCTACGGCCGAGAGGAGCCACTTGCCAGGATTGACTATACCGGCACCGCTCGAGTTGGTGAAGGCTCCAGTGCCCGAGATGGTCAGCGAGGGATAGAACCGGCTGCGTGCAGTCTCTACGGCGTAGAAGCACTGGGCCAAGTTCATCTCGGCAGCGTGAACGTCGGCACGGTTATTGAGCAGCTGGATGCCTACTCCGGTTGAGAAATTGGCAGGCAGGCTCTGGTCTTCGAGCTTGCCACGGGCAATGGTATGGGCCTGCTCGCCTACGAGCAGACTGAGCGAGTTCTCGGCCTCGCGTATCTGGCGCATCAGGTCGGTCTTCTGGGTGAGCACCGAGTAATAATTAGACTCGGCCGCCTGAGCCGAAACCGAGTTGTAGCCACGGCGAGTATCCTTGAGCACCTTCATGGTTTCCCAGGTGCGCTTGGTGAGTCCCTCCATGTCGGTTACCAGTTCTACCTGCTTGTCCAGCATGAGCAGCGAGTAGTACAGGTTGGCCACATTAGCTATCAAGTTAGTCTGTACAGACACCTGATAATCTTTCATCTGCAGCAGGGCCATCTGGGCACCGCGCTTCTGCGAGAGCAGGTTACCAAAGAGATCTATGCTCCAGCTGGCATTGACGGGCAGGCTGTACACCTTGGTAGCCTTATTGCCATCCCATGAAGATATGGTACCCTGAGGCGAGAAGGAGAGGGCGGGCACAAAAGCCAGTTTGGCCACCTTGAGCTGATCCTCGGCCATCTTCACATTAAGGGCAGCGTTGAGCAGGTTGGGGTTGTTGGCCAGGGCCTTCTCTATCAGACTCTGCAACTGTGGGTCGGTGAAGACGCTACGCCAGGGTATGTTGGCAAACGATGTGGTATCGCGCACGGCCAGCGTGTCGCTGATAGAAGCCGAGTCGCGTACCAGCCCGCTGGTCTTCACCTGTGGGCGCTCATATTTGCCGTATAGGGTCTTGCAGCTGCTCATAGAGAGCGCTGCCAGACCTATCAGTAATATATTAATATGTTTTTTCATTGTTCTTACTTTGAGTTATATTGGATGTGACACCTCTTCTTATCGGTTCTGAGCGTTGCCATTATTGCGATGGGCAGCACTGGCATACTGTTCCAGCTCTACGGCAGCCTCATCATTGACCTCATCATCGAAGGTCAGAGGTTTGATGCGCTCCTGCAGCCACTCGAATACGGCAAAGAGGGCAGGCACTATGAATATCTGGACGATAGTACCTATCAACATACCTCCCACAGCGGCGGCACCCAGGGTCTGGTTACCGTTCTTACCTACTCCAGAGGCAAACATCAGAGGCAACAGACCGATAACCATAGCCAGTGAGGTCATCAGGATAGGACGCAGACGGGCTGCGGCACCCAGAATGGCCGAGTACTTGATGGCCATACCTGTACGGCGACGTTCCAGAGCAAACTGCACAATAAGGATGGCATTCTTGGCCAACAGACCTATCAGCATGATGAGCGAGATTTGCATGTAGATATCATTGGAGTGCCCGAATATATCGGTAAAGGCAAAGGCACCCGCCAAACCGAACGGAATAGACAGTACTACCGACAGAGGCAGAATGTAGCTCTCGTACTGAGCACTCAGGATAAGGTACACGAAGACGATACACAATGCGAAAATCAGACCGGTAGAATTGCTCGACTCTGCCTCAGAACGAGTCAGGCCCGAGTACTCGTAACCATAACCGTCGGGCAGCGTGTTCTTAGCCACCTCGGCAATGGCCTTCATACCGTCACCAGTAGAGTAGCCGCTGTTAGGCGTTACTGAGACATCCATAGAAGTAAACAGATTGAAGCGGGTGATGTTAGACGGCCCGAATACCTTCTTCAGGGTAACAAACTCACTGATGGGACTCATGGTGCCGTCGGCACAGCGCACATAGATATTGTTCAGGTCGTCGGGGCGCATACGGCTCTCGGGGCCGGCCTGTATCATAACGCGGTAGAGTTTACCATAAGCATTGAAGTTAGATGCATAGAGACCACCAAGATAACCCTGCATTACGGTCAGCACAGACGAGGGCGATATACCAGCCTGCTTGGTCTTGGCCACATCGACATCTACCATGTACTGGGGATAGTTAGGATTATACTGCGTCTGGGCTGTCTGTATCTCAGGACGGGCATTCAGCTCCTTCAGGAAGTTCTGCACGTTGGTATAGAAGCGATTCAAATCGCCGCCGGTCTTGTCCTGCATGGTCATAGTGATACCATTCTGTACAGAGAAACCGGAAATCATAGGCGGTGCAAAGGCCAACACCTGGGCATCCTTTATAGAGGCGGTCTGCTTGTAAATCATTCCCAATACAGAGGTAGCCTCCATAGGATTGACGAACAACGCCTCGATGCCACCACCTGTAAGGGCGCACTTGATGCGGTGGAAGAAACCACCAGGACGCTCATCGAAAGGTTTCAACTTGATAACGATAGTACCCTGGTTAGAACCGGCACCACCGATAAAGCTATAACCCATGATGGCATTGCGGGTCTGGATAGCTGGGTTGGCAGCCAACATCTTGTCTACCTGTTTCACCACTTCGGCAGTACGCTCCTGGGTAGTACCTGGGGCCGTCGATATACAGGCAAAGAGAGTACCGGTATCCTCATCAGGCACCAGGCCAGTCTTAGTGGTAGACATCAGTACTACCAGGGCCACAATGCCGGCCACTACGGCACCACCTACTATCATACCATGGTTGATAACCCACTGTACACAACCCTTATATTTGTTGGTAATCTTATCAAACTGATAGTTGAAACCCTCGTGGAAACGGTCAACGAACGACTTGGCCTTCTCCTCGTGCCCCTCCTCATGAGGCTTGAGCAGCATGGCACAGAGGGCCGGTGACAGGGTAAGGGCATTGATGGCCGAAATAACGATAGACACAGCCATGGTAACACCAAACTCACGATAGAAGTAGCCCGATGTACCGCCGATGAATGACACAGGTACGAACACAGCCGACATCACCAATGTGATAGAGATGATGGCTCCCGATATCTCGTTCATGGCATCGATAGCTGCCGTCATAGCACTCTTATATCCCTGGTCGAGCTTGGCGTGAACCGCCTCGACCACCACGATGGCATCATCGACCACAATAGCAATGGCCAGCAACAGGGCCGATAGCGTCAGCAGGTTGATGGAGAATCCGAATACCCAAAGGAAGAAGAACGCGCCTATCAGAGCCACAGGCACGGCTATCATAGGTATCAGCGTAGAACGGAAGTCCTGCAAGAAGATGTACACCACTAAGAACACCAGGGCCAGGGTGATAAACAGGGTGAAGATTACCTCCTCAATAGAGGCAAACAGGAACTCTGTAACATCCATCAAGACTGTATATTTCAGACCCGGTGGGAAGTTCTTGCTCAGTTCATCCAACTGGGCCTTGACATCGCTGGCTATCTGAGTAGCGTTCGAGCCTGCTATCTGCTGCACCATACCCATCACTGCAGGCTGGCCGTTGTTCAGCAGGTTCACATTATACTGCAGACCACCGAGTTCTACCTTAGCCACGTCGCCCAGGCGAAGGGTCTGGCCTGTGGTGGTACTCTTTATCATGATGTTTTCATACTCTACTGGTGTCTTCAGACGGCCCTTATAACGCAGGGTGTATTCGTACTGCATATCCGAACTCTCACCAAAGCTACCAGGGGCAGCCTCGATGTTCTGTTCTGCCAAGGCGTTAGAAATATCAGAGGGTATCAAACCATATTCCTTCATCTTCTCAGGCTTCAGCCAGATACGCATAGAGTAGTTACGGGTAGAAGGGCTCTGCACATCACCCACACCGTTGATACGCTTCAGAGCAGGGATGACGTTTATCAGCGCGTAGTTGGTCACGAACTGATCATCGTAACGTCCGTCATCGGTCGACAAGGCGAACATGATAACGTTAGAGCTCTGGCGCTTGGTCACCGTCACTCCCACGCGGGTAACCTCGGCAGGCAGCAAGGCCTGAGCCTGAGATACACGGTTCTGTACGTTCACGGCAGCCATATCGGGGTCTGACCCCTGCTTGAAATACACCGTTATGCTGGCATAACCGCTGTTGCTGGCCGACGAGGTCATATAGGTCATGTTCTCCACACCATTGATACTCTCCTCCAACGGGGCAATAACCGAGTTAAGTACCGTCTGCGCATCGGCTCCCTGATAGGTGGTCGACACCATGATGGTAGGCGGCGCGATATTCGGATACTGCTCGATAGGCAGCGATACCAGGCCGATGGTACCCAGCAGCACGAAGAAGATGGAGACCACCGTCGACAGTACCGGGCGTTTTATAAAGTTTGTAAATGTCATAATTTACTGTTTTTTCTTATCCTGTACATTACTATATACTTACTTCTTACCACTCATGGTAGCTGCGAAGTCGTGAGCGTTGTCCTGTGTCTCGGCCATCTTGGCTGCCTCGGCTATTTTCTGGTTGTAACGCTCTACGGTGATAGGCTTAATCTGCATGCCATCGCTGAGCTTGGTGATGCCCTTGACCACAATACGGTCGCCTACGTTAAGTCCTGAAGTTACGATATAGTTCACACCGTCGTCCTGGGGGTTCACCTTTATCTCTGTGTACTTAACCTTGTTGTCCTTGCCTACTACATAGACAAATATCTTGTCCTGCACCTGCGAGCAAGCCTCCTGGGGTATCACGATGGCGCTGTTATTCACATTAGGTATTACCACCTGTCCGGTATAACCGCTTTTGAGCAACTTCTCCGGATTAGGGAAATGGGCAATCAGTGACACCGAGCCCGTAGCTGCATCTACTACGCCGCTCATCTTTACCACCTTACCCGGATGGTTGTAGATAGAGCCATCTGCCATCTGCAGCTTGAGTTCAGGGAACGAGGCTATGGCAGCCTGCATATTGCCCTTGTTCTTGGTAAGGTCATAGATGGTCTTTTCTGCTACCGAGAAGAACACCTCGACAGTACTGGTATTTGACACGGTGGTAAGGGCCTGTCCCTGAGCGCTTACCAGCGCGCCCTCCTTGAAAGGCAGACTGCCCACGACACCGGCCGACGGACTTTTAACAGAGCACCAGGCCAACTGCTCACGTGCCGAAGCCAATGCTGCTTCAGCCTGGGCCACCTGAGCCTGGGCAGTAGCATAGCTGTTAGCTGAGCTGGAGAGCTCGTACTGACCTATAATCTTGCTGTCAAATAGTTTCTTATTATTCTGATAGGTGAGCTTAGCTGTACCCAGCTGGGCCTTGGCCGTATTCACGGCTGCCTGAGCCTGGCGCACGGCTGCGCGATAAGTCTCGCTGTCTATGGTGAACAGCACCTGACCTGCGGCCACCGTCTGACCCTCGTGTACACATACCTTAGTGATAAAGCCCGATACCTTGGGGCGCACGTCTACATCCTGAATACCCTTGAGGGTAGCTGGATAGGTAGTCTGCAAGGTAGCGTTAGAAGCCGAGATAGTGCTCACGGCAAATTCATCATCGCCGAAGTTGGGCAGACCTCCTTTTTTACTTCCGCCACATGATGTCAAAGTTGCAAGGGCTGCAAGAGCCGCAACAAATAAAACACTTTTAGTTTTCATACCTATTATTGTTATTAATATAATTGTATTTGTACCCTAAAAACTTACCATGGAAAAGAAAACCTTTTTTATCCACAAAGTTTTTTTAATGGCGCAAAGTTACTAATTTTTCCCATAATGGTAATCGCGTCCACCATGATTTTAACATTAATTGTATCGGTGGTCACCATTATAGCTATTATTACCACTAAAATACTGGTTATTATCAAAAAGAAGACCGCAGTACTCAGTGTGCCTACCCGAGTCTTTCAGCCATTTATCGTGATGGGCAATTTGCGCCAAACGCTCACCTTGCGACCATCCTTGACAGCGGGTTTCCAGGCCGGCATAAGCCTTATCAGGCGCACCAGTTCCCGGTCTATCTCCGGAGATGCCGAGAAGAGTATGCGGGGCTCTATGGCACGCCCCTCTGCATCTACCACAAAGGCCACAATGGCCTGCCGGGCTCCAATAGGTGTCAGCCGCGAGCCCTCGGGCAGTTGCAGGTTGCGCCTTACGTACTCTGCCAGTCCCATGCCGCCTTGCTCAAACCGGGGCTCCTCGTCCACCTTATTATATATAGTATCTGTGCCTACCACCATGGGCAGGGCATATGTAACCGTACTCACGGTCATCGGTGCGCCCTCTATCAGCCGTCGCCCTGCCTTGGTGAGCAGACTTCTTACCTTGTCGACGGACACCGTAGTGGTAAAGGGCACCATGCCGTCATCGGTCGCGCAGCCCATGTCTATCAGCACTTCCCCATCGGCCAGACAGGCGTTGCCCACCTGTAAGGCATATATCTGTGGGGGCAACTGCCCATCGGCCCCGGCAAGCAGTGCGTAGATTAGCGACTCATCGGCATATCCGCCCTGCAATCTGTTTACCCGCAGCAGGTCAGCCGTGTGCATCACCTTGCCGTTAACCATGTCGTAGGTGATTAGTGTCTGAATGGTGTCGCCCTTCTGAGTAGAGTACTGTTCGGGACTGCACTGATACGACACACGGAAAGACACGTAGCGGCCATATCTATGACCCAGCAGCTGCAACTTGCAGGTAACGTAGCAGAAACGGCTGTCGTCGGGGATGGCCTCAAACTGCCGTGAAACCGGCTGCCCGAACCGGTCGAAAAAGACGGCACGGGCCGAGTCCATCGTATTCGATGCCACACCGAACAGCATCCGCGTAAGCGCACGCTGCAGAGGCACGGCCACCGTTCCGTCTATCATCTCGGGCCACTCTAAGTTCATATCTATCACATTGGTGTCGCTCCCTTTCTGATAGAGCCAGTGGCCCTTTACATAGCGCATGCTATAGTTGCCATCGGCCAGAGCCGTCAGCGTGGCCGTCATAGCCAACAGCAATAGCAGCTTTCTCATCGGTCAGCCTCCGCTGTTAGCTGACCCGTAAAACGTATACGGTCACGCTGATGCGACTCAACGGTCAGGTCTATGTTGCCACCGGCATACACTTTCAAGGTGTAGACATAGACATCCTCGTCGTTCTCGACCCACATCTGCAACTGCTGTTCGCCCTTCTTACCCTGGGTGAGAGTGTGGCGCTGTATACGCTCGCTGAAGTCGAGGGCCTTGCCACCGCCATAGGGTACCTGGTAGGCGCGGCCATAGTAGGGCAGATACGAGCGCAGGGTGTCGCCATGTATCTGTATGCCGTAGTCGTAATTGAGGTTCACCATGTTGCCGCGCTGGGGAAAGGCGGCATTGACCTCGATACCGAAGCGCATGCCCCGCACCAGGCTGTCTACCTGCTGCATTTGGGCCTCAAGACGGGCTGCCTTCTCGGCCACACTGAGCTTTTGGGTGCCACAGGCCGTGAGTAACAGGGCCGTGACCACTGATAGGATTGCCGCTTTCATAACGTGCCGATGGGTTACTCTTCTGTCTTTTTAAAACCTGTCGTCAAGATGCCGGTATAGCGTATGGCACGTCCCTTGCCCGTGCGCACAGTGAGATCTATGCGCCCGTTAGTATTGACAATCAGTTCGTAGCGATAGGTATCGCTCTCGTCGTGGGCCTTGATTTTAGCCACCCACTGACCGTTACGGCGCTTGCCGATGACACACTTTTCCATCAGCACATCAAAGCGGAGCGACTTGTCGCGGCTGCTCGACAGCTGGTAGAATCCCTCGTAGTAAGGCAGGTTAGAGTACAGGCTGTCGCCGTGTACGGTGAGACCACGGTCGTAGTTGATGGCTATCGGTGAGAGGCCACGAGGATAAGCCTCGTTGACCACCACGCCAAAGTGGCTGTTGGTCATCAGCACCTCTATATCCTTGGCCATCTTGGCCTTGCGCACGGCGCGGCTCTCCTTGGTTTCCTGGGCCATGGCCCCCATGCCCACCAGCGCAAGGGCCATTACAATTAATAGCAATCTCTTCATACGCTATTCTTATATTTATGTGTTTCTGTCTACGAAGATAGGCCATTTGGCCGATATGAGCAAGAAAATAGGCGAAAAAAGCGCCGGCACCCCCTCTTTTTTTATACAGAGTGGCACCAGCGCAGACTGTCCGTGGGCGCGTGGGGCTGCCTACAGGCCGCCGCCCTGATTGCCACCGCCGCCCTGTTTCACATCGTCATTCTCTACGGTGCGCTCGGTGTGCTTCACACTGGCTTTGAGCTTGCCTATGCGGTAGCTTACCGACAGGCCATAGTACTGCTGGCACCAGCTTTGGCTGGCGGTATTGCGGAAGTTGTCAGCCACAGTCTCGCTGCGATAGCAGAAATAGCGCTTGCTAAACGGATTGGTGACATAGGCCGACAGGGTGAGCCGCTTGTCCATAAACGACTTGTTCAGCGAGAAGTTGTACCACTGGTATCGGGCATCCTTGCCCTGTAGGGTTGGCTGCGGGGTCTGCACATAGTACGACGCGCTGAGTATCCAGGTCTTGGCTATGGTCTGCTGCAGGCTGGCATTGATATTGGTGGTCCACCCATGGTTGCGCAGCGACTGGCCGTCGCTCATGTGACTATAGCCCACACTGCCATTAAGGGTGATACGGGTATTGGTAATAGGGGTCCAGTTGGCATACGCCATCAGACCGGCATTTTGGATGCGGCCTATGTTGGCATACGACGAGTAGATGACGTCCTTGCCGGTAGGATTAGGCAGACCCTCAATATCGCGGTCGTTGACCAGACGGTCTACGCTCTCTATACTGTTATTGACAAATCGGTAGAAGCCTGTAAGGGTATAGGTGAGCTTAGATGTATAACTGCTGAACTGTAGATCTACGGCGTGGCTCTTCTCAGTGTCCAGGTTGGGGTTGCCCTGCGATATGACGTCGGGGTCGCGGTCGTCGAGATAGGGGTTCAGATACCAGATACCGGGGCGGTTAATGCGCATCTTGTAACCTAACGACAGGTTGGTGGCGTCGCTGAACTTGTAGCCCAGGCGGGCCGAGGGCACCAGGTCGTCAAAGTTCTTGCGGAAGCTGCTGCCGCGACCCAGGAGATACTCTATCTTCTGCAGGGTGTGCT
>CAKPRX010000076.1 GCA_934183135.1 uncultured Prevotella sp. | reverse complement strand
ACGAGTGTACCATGCCCACCGAGAATATCTGCACCAGCAGCAGCACCACAAACTTGCCCACCGAGGTGGGCGTGTCCAGCAGCAGGATGTGCTCGTACTTCACCCCCACCACAAAGTATATCACCATGGCCACCCCGGTAAAGAGTATGCCGCCCTGCATGCCCTCGCGGTAAAACATCAGGAAGAAAGACAGGTACACCAGGGCCGAGCCCGTCTCCTTCTGCCCCACGATGAAGAGCATAGGCAGCAGCACCACGCCTATGGCCATGGCAAAGTCCTTCCACCGGTGTATGTCGAACCCATACGAGCTCATCAGCTTGGCCACCGCGAGCGCCGTGGCAAACTTGGCAAACTCGGCGGGCTGCAGGCGTAGCGGGCCCAGTACCAGCCATGAGCGCGAGCCCTTGATTTCGTGTGGGTTAAAGATGGTTACGAAGAGCAAGAGCAGCAGTGCCCCATAGATGAGGTAGGCAAAGGTGCTGTACATACGGTCGTCGGTCATCATGATGACAAAACCCAACGCCAGCGACGTGCCTATCCACACGATCTGCATGCCCGAGCGGCTGCTCATGCTGAATATGTCCGTGCTGCCATACGTGTAGCTGGCACCGCACACACTGATCCACCCAAAGACCAGCAGGGCCACATAGATGCCCACCGTCCACTTGTCCAGGGCCCTGAATACGCCCTGCGGTTGTCTATCTGCTACTGGAGCCATAAGCTATTCGTTTCTTCTGGAATACCGCCGCGCGCGCCTCTGAGGCCGGCGACAGCTTACCCTTAATATACTGTTCCATCATCAGGTCGCCGATGGGCACACCATAGTCGGCGCCCCAGCCACCGTTCTCCACGTACACCGCTATGGCTATCCGCGGATTGTTCATGGGGGCAAAGCCCATAAACACAGAGTGGTCGTGCCCCCTGTTCTGGGCCGTACCGGTCTTGCCACACGCCTCGTAGTCGCTACGGTTCATAGACCGGCTCGTACCGCGCAGCACCGAGGCGCGCATGCCGGCCACCACATAGTTGTAGGCCCTCCGCGACGCCTTGGTGTAATGCCTCCGCGTAAAGGCCGTGTCCAGCGGCTCGCCCTGAACCTTGCGCACCACGTGGGGTGTATAGTAGTAGCCCCGGTTGGCTATGGTGGCACACAGGTTGGCTATCTGCAGCGGCGTCAGGTTTACCTCGCCCTGCCCTATGGATATGGATATGACCGTCAGCCCGTTCCACGAGCCGTGGTAAGCCTTGTCGTAAAACTGCCCGTTGGGGATGAAGCCGCGCTTCTCGCCAGGCAGGTCTATGCCGAGCTTGTAACCGAAACCCATACTCTTCATATAATCGCGCCAGGTGTCAAGGGCCTCAAAGCTGCTGTGGTACTTACGGCGGTTGCCGACCATATAGTAGAGCCCCCAGCAGAAGTAGGCGTTACACGAGGTACCGATGGCATCGACCAGGGCTATAGGCGAGGCATGGGAGTGGCACCCCACATGCAGGCCACGGCAGTAGAACCCACGGTGACAGGGAAAGGCGGTGCCTGGCGACACGATGCCCTCGGTCAGGAACGTCAGGGCCTGCGAGGTCTTGAACGTGGAGCCCGGCGGGTACTGTCCCATGGTCGAGCGGTTAAGCAGGGGTTTCCACACATTGTGCATGAGCGCCTTGTGGTTCTTTCCGCGCTGGCGGCCCACCAGTATCCGCGGGTCGTAAGTGGGCGACGACACCATGCAGAGCACCTCGCCCGTCGACGGCTCGATAGCTACAATAGAGCCTATCTTGCCTTCAAGGAGCCGCTCGCCAAGGGCCTGCAGCTTGATGTCTATACTGAGGGTAAGGTCTTTGCCGGCCACGGGGCGGCGGTCCAGTTTGCCTTTCTGATAGCTGCCCTGGATGCGTCCGTGGGCGTCGCGCAGCAGTATCTGGATGCCTTTCTCGCCACGGAGCTGCTCCTCATACGACTTCTCGACACCCTGCTTGCCGATATAGTCGCCCAGCTGGTAGTAGTCGTCCTCATCTATATTGGCCTGCGACACTTCGGCCACGTCGCCCAGGACATGGGCAGCGTTGGGGTACTGGTACTGACGGATGCTGCGCTTCTGGACATAGAAGCCAGGGAAACGGAACATCTTCTCACGAAACCTGCTGAACTCCTGGTCTGAGAGCTGGGGCAGGAAGAGCTGCTGGGTAAAGCGCGAGTAGCCGGGGTTCTTGTCCCGGTCCTTGATGTCGTTCATGCGCTGGATAAAAAACTCCTTGGTGATGCCCAGGGCATTACAGAACTCAAGGGTGTCCAGGTGGCCCTTCTCTTCGTTCATGATAACCATGATGTCGTAGGCAGGCTGATTGTAGACCAGCAGCTGCCCGTTACGGTCGTAGATGACACCACGTGAAGGGTACTCCACTTTCTTGAGAAACGCGTTGCTGTCGGCATTGCGCTTGTAGTCATCGCTCAGCAGCTGGAGCGTAAAGAGCCTCACGATGTACACCAGTACCACCGTGACGGCCACCCCAGCTATGACGAAGCGGCGTTTCTCCAGGTTGAAGTCTTTCATTTACAGCTTCCTTGCGTTTTCGATAACCAATATCAGCAGGGTGGTAAGCACGGTGCTTGCCAAGACACACGCCAGCCACTGGGGCCAGTTAAAGAAGCAGAACGCCTCGACCGTAAAAAACACAAGGCAGTAAAGAAATACCGTTATCAGGGTGTAGTACACATAGCTTGCCATGCCCAGCGTGGCTATCGCCGGCTCCATGTCGTCGGCAGCATCGCGGGTAAGAAAGGGCATGAGCAGATAAGGACGCACGAACCCCATGAGCGTCAGGGAGACGGTGGCCATGCCCGGCGTGTTGGCAAAGATGTCGAGCACCATTCCCATAACAAAGCAGGAGAGGAGCATCGCCCACCGGGGGTAGTCGCGTCTGAAACGCATCACCATATATATATATAGCAGAGGCGTGGCGCAGTCAAACAAGTGGATATGGTTGAGCACCAGCACCTGCGCCAGAAGTATCAGGACAAACAGCAGTATCTCCTTTACTATCCCAAAGTTCATCGTTAATCCTTCTCTTTAACTTGAATAGAATCCTTAGCGGCATTGAGAATATTGATGCGCTCGTGCAGCTGCGAGTTGTCTATCACACACACATCGCGCAGGTTGGCGAAGTCGGTAGCCAACTGTATCTTGAGGCGATAAGAGAGCCCGTCGGGCGAGTTGAACACGTAGCGTATCTTGCCCACCATAATACCAGCAGGGAAGACGGCCGAGTAGCCACTGGTAACGATGTTGTCGCTCTTGCTGAACCGCGCGTGGCGTGGCACATCGTCTACGTAGGCCATGTGGGTGTAGCCGCCCGTCCAGTGGAGATAGCCGAAGTAGCCCCGGCCCTGTATCGTACAGCTGATATTGGACTGGCTGTTGAGAACGGGTATCACCACGGCGTAGTGGGCCGACACCAGGTACACGATGCCTACCACACCACTGCCGCTTACCACGCCCATGTCCTTACGCACGCCATCGGCAGCTCCGCGGTCTATGGTAATCAGGTTGTCCTGCTCCGACACCGAGTTGTCTATCACCTTGGCAGGTATGAGCCGATAGCCCTCCAGGCCCTGGGCCTTTACCCGGGCTATCAGCGTACTGTCCGCGTGTACATTGGCCAACTGGTCGGTAAGCGCCTGCACCTGGCGGTCCAGCGCTATGTTACGCAGGGTAAGGGTCTCGTTGGTCTTGGCCAGTGCAAAGTAAGAGGCCACCCTGGCATCCCACTCATAGACCTTTCCGGCTACAGCATTGGCCGACGAGAACCACACGCTGCCCTGATAGCTGTTGCCATGGACTAACAGCACCAAACCAATGACCTCGAATAAGACGAAGAGGAACCAATGATTGTACTTGTTCAGAAACTCTAACAGGTTCCGCATGGGTCTTAGCGCATCAGGAAGGAGAACTTGTCCACGTTCTTCAATGCCACGCCGGCACCGCGGGCCACGCTGTGCAGCGGGTCTTCAGCGATATGGAACGGGATGTTGATTTTCTCCTGGAGGCGACGGTCGAGGCCGCGGAGCAAGGCACCGCCACCACTGAGGTAGATACCGTTCTTGACAATATCGGCATACAGCTCAGGCGGCGTGTTCTCCAGGGCCGAGAGCACAGCGTTCTCTATCTTGGCCACGGTCTTGTCCAGACAGTGGGCTATCTCCTGGTAGCATACGGGCACCTCCATGGGCAGTGCCGTGATACGGTTGGGGCCATGAACCACGTAGTCCTCGGGAGCCTCTTCGCCCAGGTCTGTCAGGGCAGAGCCCACGTGTATCTTAATGCGTTCGGCCATACGTTCAGACACTTTCACGTTGTGCTGGCGGCTCATGTACTCCTGGATATCGGCTGTCAGGTCGTCGCCGGCTATACGTATCGAGTTGTTAGACACGATGCCCCCTAACGAGATGACGGCTATCTCGGTGCTGCCACCGCCGATGTCTACTATCATGTTACCCTCTGGAGCCTCAACATCGATACCTATACCGATGGCGGCAGCCATAGGCTCGAAGATGAGGTACACGTCGCGCCCGTCGGCATGCTCGGCGCTGTCGCGCACAGCGCGCAGCTCCACCTCGGTAGACCCCGAGGGAACACCGATGACCATACGCAGCGAGGGAGAGAACAGGCGGCTGCCCGTGTGTACCATCTTGATCAGACCACGCATCATCTGCTCGCAGGCTGAGAAGTCGGCTATCACGCCATCGCGCAGCGGACGCACCGTACGTATGTTGTCGTTCGTCTTCTCGTACATCATCTTGGCCTTCTGGCCCACGGCTATCATCTTGCCGTCCGCGCGGTTGAGGGCCACCACCGATGGCTCGTCTACCACTATCTTATCATCACTGATAATGATAGTGTTGGCGGTGCCAAGGTCCATCGCAATTTCCTGAATAAATGAAAAAAATCCCATTGTGAATATCTTTATAGCTATAAATTATCGTTTATGGTAGCCCGAGCCCCTTTCCCGGGATGAGGAGGCTCTGACTATGGGTGCCCTGTTACTTGACAAACCACTCGTGGATGGCCGTGTCGTAGTGGCTGCTTACGCCAAACGCACGGGCGGCCAGCATCTTGCGGTCCTCGATGTCGGTCTGGGCGCCTTTCTCATTGAGTATATCGAGCAGCACGCCATACTCAGCCTTGCTGGGCACGATGACCACGTCCTTGAAGTTCTTGGCTCCGGCGCGGATAAGCGAGATGCCGCCTATGTCTATCTTCTCGATGATGTCGGCCTCCGAGGCACCGCTGGCCACGGTCTGCTCAAATGGGTAGAGGTCCACGATGACCAGGTCGATGGCAGGGATGGCATACTCTTCCATCTGGGCCAGGTCGCCCACGTTCTCCCGACGGGCCAGGATGCCTCCGAATATCTTGGGGTGAAGCGTCTTGACGCGGCCGCCAAGGATAGAGGGATAGCTGGTTACCTCCTCGACCTTCTGGCACTCGTATCCTAACGACTCGATAAACTTCTGCGTGCCGCCAGTAGATAGGAATTTCACACCTGCTTCATTGAGTTTCTTCAGCAACTCATCCAGCCCGTCCTTGTGAAACACGGAGATGAGCGCGGTCTTTATCTGCTTTGTTTCTGCCATAATAGAGTTTTGCTTTACAATAATTTGCAAAATTACTGCTTTTCCGTGACTAATAGGGACAAAAAAGGCGGAAAATTTCTTTCCCGCCTAATAATTTATCTTAAATCAACACTTCTCAGTAAGTGGCCTTGAGGTACTTATCCTTGAGTGCGCCCTTGACATCGTTTTTCTCCAGGATGGCGGGCAGGTTGGCGTAGTTCTTGCGGAAGGTGTCCACCAGCTCGGCAAACCGCTCGGGATAATAGCTGATGGCCCGGCCGGTAGACTCGAGCGTTCCCAGTTCCTCATTGAATACGATGTACGACTTATTGCGGCGCAGCATGTAGTTGTTCTGGTATATACGGCGGAAGGCGCCCACCAGTCCGTCGGCCACGTCTGGCGCGTCGGCGGCGTAGGTTATCACTACGGTCTTCTCTGTAGCACAGTCGGTCTGGGGCACCTTGACCGTCATAGCCAGGGCATTGCCGTCGTACTCGAAGGGCACCTCCTGCCCGTCGACCGTCACCTTCTCGGGCACAGCCTGGGCCACGGTTTTCACATAGAACTGCCGCCGGGCGGGCATACCGCTGTACTGGCCCTGGCGCTGCCCTATCTTCACCGTGAGCACACGTCCCTGGCGCTGGGCCGACAGCTGCGTGCGGGCATACCGGGTAGCATAGTCCTTGTCGTTGCCATTGTCCTCGTACATGGAGAACGTGCCCGACCCGCCGGGATAGACGGTAACATACACGGGCTCGTCATTGCCCTTGAGGTTCTTCACCTTGCCGTACTCGGGGATAACGGCCCCGGCCTTGACGAAGAGGGGGTACTCGTCGAGATGGTAGTCGGCCTCTATGACACGGCCGCCCTGATAGAGACGGCCCGAAGACACCTCGTACCAGTCATTGCCTGCGGGCAACCAGGTCTTGTGGCGACTCACTCCGTCCTTCATAGGGGCGGTAATGGGACTTACCAGCATCTGG
The DNA here is from genome assembly GCA_934183135.1 of uncultured Prevotella sp. Lineage (GTDB taxonomy): Bacteria > Bacteroidota > Bacteroidia > Bacteroidales > Bacteroidaceae > Prevotella. Next base: position 4,066 of record CAKPRX010000076.1, on the reverse strand, counting down.
TCGCCAAACATATACTCGTTCTTGTACTGATAAGCCTCGGGGGCATCAGGATAGTCGTAGTACATGGGGCGACAGAGCGACAGGCCCTCGTCGTAGGTCTTGCGGGCCATGGCGTAGATATACGGGGCCATGCGGTAGCGGCTCAGGATGATGTCGCGCAGGATGGCAAAGTTGTCGTTGGAGAACACCCAGGGTTCCTTGTCCAGCACCGAGCTCTTGGTCGAGTGGGTACGCAGTATGGGACTGAGGGCACCGAACTGCATCCAGCGTATGTACAGTTCAGGGTCTATGTGGTCGGCACGCTGATGGCCGCCTATGTCGTGGCTCCAATAGCCATAGAGTACATTAGAGGCGGTAGCGTTGAAATAAGGCTGGAAGTCGAGCGATTTCCAGCTTATCTTGCTGTCGCCCGAGAACCCTATCTGGTAACGGTGGTTGCCCAGTCCGCCCCAGCGGTGGTACAGCATGGGGCGTGTGTCGCGGTGGCGCTCCATGTCGGTAAAGGTGGTGTAGTTTATCCACCACGTGTTGCCCAGTTTGGGGAACGCCTTGTCGTTAAGGCCCTGCTGCCAGTCGAGCCACCAGAAGCTCACGCCCATCTTCTCCATCGGGTGGAGCACCTCGTTGTACCAGCCCTCCATGAACCGCTTGTCCGAGGCGGCCCAGGGTATGTCTTTCTTGGTCGCGGGGTCCATGCCCATCCACTTGGCCATGGCCGGGTACTGGTCCTCGTAGTTCTTGATGCCGTCAGCGGGATGCAGGTTGAGCGTCAGGTCTATCTGCTTGCCGCGAACCCACTTGACGAAGCCCTCGGGGTCGGGGAAGAGGCGGCGGTTCCACGTATAGCCGGTCCAGCCGCCGCGGCCCTTCTCTGTGTAGTGCCAGTCCATGTCCACTACCAGCACGTCGAGGGGTATGCTGTAGGTGTCAAAGTTGTCTACCAGCCGGCGCAGTTCGTTATCGGTGTAGCACCAGTAGCGCGACCACCAGTAGCCGAAAGCGTAGCGGGGCGGCAGGGGTACCCGGCCCGAGAAGACGGTAAAGTCGCGCAGCGCTTTCTTGTAGTTATTGCCGTAGGCCATGAAGTACCAGTCCTGGCTCTTGCCCTCTTCCTGGCGGCGGCTCACCCAGGGCCAGGAAGAGTTGTCGAACACGTAGCTGCCAGAGTCGTCGACAAGCGTCCAGCCGCTGCGCGAGAGCAGTCCGTCCTCGATGGGCATCGGGGTCTTGCCGCCATACAGGTTGCCGTCATAGCCATCCAGCGTGCGATAGGTTCCCTTTAGGTTCAGGGTGTCCTTCTGCCCCGGCTTCCAGGCAAACCGGCGCACGCCCTTGGCCTTGGCCGACGTGATGGCCAGGTTGGCAGGGGCAAAGGCGCCACTGCCCTTGCGGTAGCGTATTACCATCTGGGCGGTGGTTATCACCACGTTCTTGCCACTTTGGCGGGTGCTGAACTTCACGGCCGGGTAGTCGCGGTTGACGGCCACGAAGGAGCGGCCGTCCTCAAACTTGCCATCAGGCGAATACTCTAATCGCGCCACGCCGTCGGTGACGAGCGATATTCTCACATGGGGGTCTTGGTAGGCCACGTTCTTCTGCGCCTGGGTCTGCAGGGTGCAGAGGGTCAGGACTGCCGTAAGTACGGTCTTGGCCGTCAGGAATACTTTCATTGTTGCCTTATTGTTTTTAGTTGCTTATTAGTTTTCAGTACACATCCGCCCCATCGTCCCAGAGGTCATGGACATGGCGGAGGTTAGCGCGAGCCGAGCGGCATGAGCTTGCTCAGATGCCCGAGGCGATGCCTAACTTTTGCAAAGTTAGCAAAAAAAAACTTTCTCACCCTTCGTTTTTCCTATTTTTCGTCTCGGGGCATGCCCCTTGGCAGCCAGTTATCGCAGACAGGCCATGCCGCCAGCGCGCAGGATGTGCCCAGACACAGAACGGGGCCGCTGCCCTACCTGTGGCAACGGCCCCGTCATCCCTGTATATCCACGTCCTGCGCCGACTGGCGGCTACAGGACCATCCGTCTGTCATTGATATGTCCACCAGATGCCTCCGCACCGCGCGGCCACGTCACACCTTGGCATCGGTAAGACACTTGTCAAGCTCGGCCGTGATGGCCTTGCGGTCCATGTGCTGCCCTATGAACACCATCTTCTGCATACGGTCGCCGTAAGTGGCGTCCCAGTCCTGACGCAGACCAGCCTCGCGTTCCAGCAGGTCGCGAAGCTCGTTCTCGGGCATAGTGGCATACCACTGGCCGGCGTTCTTGAGTCCCATCTGACGGCCAGCCTGCTCAAAGAGATAACAGGTCTCAGGCTCGTCGGCAAACCAGCAGAGGCCCTTGCAGCGGATAACGCCCTTGGGCCAGTGGCGGGCCACAAACTCGTCAAAGAGGGCCAGGTCGAGCGGGCGGCGACGGTAGTACACGAATGTGCCGATACCATACTCCTCGACCTCGCCACCCTCGTGGTCGTGGTCATGGTCGTGGTGATGATGGTGGTGCCCGTGCTCATGGTCATCGTGGTCACGGTCGTGGTGATGCTCATGGCCATCGTGGTGGTCATGGTCATCATCGTCGTCATCATCGTCGTCCACGTCACCGTGGTGGTGCTCTATCTCGTCTATCCACGCGGCCGAGGTAGCCACCTCGTCAAAATCGAAGCGGCCCGTGTTGATAAGGCGGTCCAGGTCCACCTCGCCATAGTCGCAGGGTATAATCTCGGCCTTGGGCTGGATGGCGCGGATAACCTGGGTGACGTGCTCAAGGTCGGCCGGGGCCACCTCAGAAGCCTTGTTGAGCAGGATGATGTTGCAGAACTCCAGCTGCTGGATAACCAGGTTCTCCAGGTCGTCTTCGTCCAGGTTGGTACGGGTCAGGTTCTCGCCGTTGCCAAACTCGTCCTTCATGCGCAGGGCGTCTACCACCGTCACGATGCAGTCCAGCCGGGCCACGCCGTCCTTGACATACTGCGGCCCCATCGTGGGTATCGAGCAGATGGTCTGGGCGATGGGCGCAGGCTCGCAGATGCCGCTGGCCTCGATGACTATGTAGTCAAAACGTTGCATCTCGACTATCTCGCGTATCTGCTCTACCAAGTCCATCTTCAGCGTACAGCAGATGCAGCCGTTCTGGAGCGCCACAAGACTGTCGTCTTTCTTGTTGACCACCCCACCCTGCTGTATGAGGTCGGCGTCGATGTTAACCTCGCCTATATCATTGACTATGACCGCAAACTTGATGCCCTTCTTATTGGCCAGGATGCGGTTCACGAGCGTTGTCTTACCACTGCCTAAGTATCCGGTAAGCAACAGTACTGGAATTTGCTTTGTATTCATAATTATAATTACGTTTGTACCTGTCACCCAAACAGCAAAAACCATACCAAAGCGCCCTGTGGTCACCACTTTTTTTGACAGCGTAAGTGGCTGGCACCATGCCTTCCGCGGCTACCGGACAAGCCGCGTCCCTGCCCGCGACTACGGTCTGGGCCATAGCTGCGATACACATTATTATATATATAGCCAAAAAACTATGTAAGAAAGTCAAAAAACACAAGGACGCTTGCCGTCAAAAAAATTAACTTTGCAATACTAAATCTTTTAAACATGAAGACTAAAGAAAGTTTTTTCGCCGTTGACCTCGGAGCCACCAGTGGCCGAACCATCGTAGGAACCCTGGCCGACGGTAAGATACAGCTCGAAGAGATTACCCGCTTCGGCAACCCGCTTATCAACATGGGCGGCTATTTTTACTGGGACCTCTTCGCACTCTACAACGAGATTATCAAGGGACTGAAGGCCGTGGCCACACGGGGCATAGCCATCAGCAGTATAGGTATAGACACCTGGGGATGCGACTTTGTGTGCATAGGCGACGACGGGCAGCCCCTGCGCAACCCGCTGGCATACCGCGACCCCCACACGGTGGGCATGATGGAGCAGTACTTTGCCACCAAGTTGCCCCGGGCCGAGGTGTACCGCCGCACGGGCATCCAGCTGATGAACTTCAACTCCCTTTTCCAGCTATACACCATGGGCGAGAGTGCCAACTCGGCCCTGAAG
>CAKPRX010000075.1 GCA_934183135.1 uncultured Prevotella sp. | reverse complement strand
GCTCTGCCCATCCCCACCCGGCAGGTGGTGCTGCTCACCACCAAGACCTTTGTGCGCCACTCGGTGCTCAACCTCATAGCCGAAGCCGTCCGCACCCATGTGCCCGAGCGCATGCTTCACTTTAACAATACCGAGCAGCGCGTCTGAAACCCCTGCTGCACAGTCCATACATTATTATATTATAGCTTATGACCCACTATCGCTACCCATCAGTTACCTCTGGTTTTCTAAAGACCATCTCCAGCTCTCTAAAGATGGTCACGGGGGCGCTCATGGTGATGGCTGGCACGCTCATGTCCGTGGCCGCCCCCGCCGATGGCCCCTCGTCCCAGCGCCCCACCACCATAGACCCCACCCTGCAGCACTTGGCCGAGCGGATGATGACCGGCAAGCAGGGCAGTATAGTGGCCATAGAGCCCGCCACGGGCGAGATAAAGTGCATGGTAAGCGCCTCGCCCCAGGCCGACAGCACCCAGCGCGCCGTGTCGGTGGCCTATTCGCCCGGCTCCACCTTCAAGGTGGCCCAGGCCATAGCCATGCTCTCTGAGGGCACCCTCAGCCCCACCATGCAGTACAGCTGTGCCCGCGGGTTTACCCATGGCGGCATACACATAGGCTGCCACGCCCATACATCGCCCCGTGCCGTGGTGGGAGCCCTCGGCACATCGTGCAACGCCTTCTTCTGCAAGTCGTTTATGGACATGATAGGCAGCGCCAAGTACCGCACGCGCGCCGAGGCCATAGACCGCTGGCATGCCTACATGAGTAGTTTCGGCCTGGGCCGTCGCCTGGGCACCGATGTGGGCCCCGAGGCCCCAGGGCTTATGCCCTCGTCGGCCTATCTGAACCATATACACGGCCAGTGGGCCCCACGGACCATCATGTGGGTGGGCATGGGCCAGGGCGAGGTTACCGCCACACCCATGCAACTGTGCAACCTGGCCGCCGTGATAGCCAATCGCGGCTACTACTACACGCCCCATCTCTGTAAGGCCACGGCCGGTCAGCCCATAGACTCGGCCTACACCCGCAAGCACGTGGCCATGGGCACCCCGCAGGCTTACCAGATTACCATACAGGGCATGCGCGCCGCCGTGGTATCGGGCACGTGCGCCTCGATTAACCGCGCGGCCTACGCGATATGCGGCAAGACCGGCACGGCCGAGAATGAGGGCGAGGACCACTCACTCTTCATCGGCTTTGCCCCCATGGAGCAGCCCCGCATAGCCGTGGCCGTGGTGGTCGATAACGGTGGATTTGGGGCCGACATGGCGGCGCCCATAGCCTCGCTCATTATCGAGCAGTATCTTACCGGCCGACTGCGCGAGTACTCTGAGTATCAGGTAGAGCAGTGGGCCAGCCAGGCCGTTACACCCTATGCCCCGCCGGCGGATACCGCCACGGAGAATAAGTCAAATCAGTAAGAAATACATGGTAAGGGTGCCCATGGCTATGGATGTATTGGCCATAGTCATGGGCACCCTTGCTGTTTTTATGCTAATTAGCGAAAAAGCACCGACGGCAGGCGCGCTGGGAGGATGGGCCAGCCGTAGGTACTTACTTGATGCAGTTCTGCGAGACAAACTTCCTGAACTCAGCCTGATAGCCATTAAACACGTTGATGTCTACTTCGCCCTTGATGCCGGCCACGCGGCCGTCGGGGCATAGCTGCCAGTAAGCCAGGCGCACGTCGGGCTTGTACTCGCCATAACGGGCTATCCACACGGGGTAGTGGCGCTTGATGTCGGGGGCGTAGGGCAGATAGCGGTTAACAAACATCTGGCTGATATACAGTACCGGGGCGGTGCCCGTGTGGCGCTCCACTAAGCGTAGCCAGGTGCCCACGCGCTGCCACAGTACCGCCGGGCCACCCATGCGCCGTATCTGCTGGGGCGAAGGCTCTACGTCGAGCACCGGGGGCAGGTCGCCCCTGGTGAGGCGGGCATAACGGATGAAGTGGCGGGCCTGGCTCTGGGCCGGCGAGGTCGTAGAGAAGAAGTGGTAGCTACCTGTGCGCAGCCCATGCTGGCGAGCCTGTCGGTAGTCGGCCGCATAGTAACGGTTGCGCAGGCTGCTGCCCTCGGTGGCCTTGATGTAGATAAAGGAGACAGGGTAACTGACCCGTCCGCTGATACGCTTGCGGCTGCTGTTGCCCAGATGGCTTATGCGTAGCTGCTCCCAGTCTATGCCGTACTTCTTTCGGCCTATCTCGTGCTGGAACCGCGATATGTCTATGCCGTAGATGCGGTCCGAGGTGTACACCAGCCGTTCGCCGCGGTACACCCCTCGGTGCCACTCACCCACGCGTAGCGAGGCGTTGAGTCCCGTCTGGCAGCCGAAACCCTCCTTGCGGTCGGCACGCCACTGGCCGCTGTAGCTCAGACCGCCGGGCTCGCGCAGGGTGCCGTGGCCGTTGGCCTGGGCGTGGCTGTCCATATAGCCCGTGTACACCCGGCCCAAGGTGTCGCGGCGACTGCCGTAGTACAGCGTGTCGGCGCTGTACTTGCCATGGAGTACCAAGCTGTCGGGATAGTAAGCCATGCCCCAGCCCTGGCGCCGGCCCTTACGCCAGTAGCCGGCATACGTGATGGTGTCCTTGCTGCGGCTTATCCAGTAGCCCGTGTAGTGGGCAGGCATGGTGCCGGCCCGGGCTATGAGCAGCCGGTGGGTAATGGGCAGGACTTTGGCGGTGGCCATGTGCTGTGCGTAGCGCGCATAGTAGGTGGTGTAGGGAGCCATGAGCATGGCCTCGTCTATATGGGTCGTCCAGGGAAGCAGACTGAGGGGTGCGGCATCGGCCGGGGTAGTGCCCCCTGTGGTCTGTAGCAGCGTGTAGCCCTGCTTAGTGTGCCTGGTCACGGTCTGACAGGCCATGCGGTGTAGCTGGTGGCCATCGGTATAGACGACGGTATAGCTGATGTGCTCGCCTACGCTGGTCTGCGCCTGTGGGCGCAGGGCCTGTCGCAGGGTGGCGAGCTGCCGGGTCAGCGTGCGCAGCCTGTCAGCCCGGTGGGCAGCGGCCTGGCGCAGGGTGGCAAGCTGCTCCTTGCGCCCCGCGGTGTAGCGGGCTATGTCGTGGTAGCCCTCGTCCTGTACACCGTGTACCTTGAGGTAATAGTCCAGGTTGCCTATCTCGCGCTCCTGCTCGCGTATCTGCCGCTTCAGGGTATAACCGCCGTTGGCCTGGTCGTCGCCCTGTCCATAGTAAGCCATCAGGGCCATGGTCAGGTCTATCTGTCGCTGTATCAGCAGGCGCAGTCCTGTGCTGTCGGCACCATATACAGGCGCGGTGATGGGCGTGGCCAGTCGGCCGAGGCACGAGGGGATGATGGCGTAGCGGTTTACCCACACCGCAGGAGTGTACAGGGTGTCGGCGGTCATGGGCTGCCAGCCCGTGCCCATGTGGTAGATGGTGTCGGCCCCCCGTGTGTCCAGGTTGGTTACCAGGGGCACCCGTTGGCCGTTGACCGTCAGCATGGTGGTACGCACCTGTTCTATCATGGCCACGCTGCGGGCCCGGTAGGTATCGGCGGTCATGTGCCACCACCACGCGCCAAGGGCCGCGAGTGCCACCACTACTATGATGATAAGGGTGCTTATAATAGTCTTTCTCTTCAGTGTCATGGTCTGTATGCGCTAAACGGCGGCGAATATATAAATAAAATGTGAGAATGGTTTATAAAAAGAAGAAAAAAGTGTGCCCCTGTGGCAGAAAACATCGTAGGCGTCAGGGGCACCATGCCCGCTAACGCCTACGATGCTTATAGATGTACCGTCTTGTTGAGTAGATAGTGGTCCAGCATCACCATGGCCGCCATGGACTCTACGATGGGCACGGCGCGTGGCAGTACGCAGGGGTCGTGCCGTCCCTGTACCTGCAGTTGGGTGTCGTGGCCCGCTGCATCGACCGTCGGCTGAGGTCGCAGCAGTGTTGCCACGGGCTTGAAGGCTACGCGGAAGTAGATGTCCTCGCCATTGGAGATGCCGCCCTGGATGCCACCGCTGTGATTGGTAAGGGTGGCTATGTGTCCACTGCGGGCCGTGAATATGTCGTTGACCTCGCTGCCACGGTGACAGGCTCCGCTGAAGCCGTCGCCGTACTCAAATCCCTTGACTGCGTTGATACTGAGCATGGCGTTGCCCAGCTGGGCGTGGAGCTTGCCAAACTCGGGCTCGCCCAGGCCTACGGGACAGCCCTGGATGACACAGGTGATGACGCCGCCCACAGTGTCGCCGTCGTTCTTAACCTGGAGTATCAGCTCTTCCATCTCGTGGGCTTTCAGGGGGTCTGGGCACCTTACGGGGTTGTCGTCTATATGGCGGAAGTCGTAGGCACGGTAGTCGGGGCTCAGGCTGATGGTGCCCACCTGTGAGGTGTAAGCCGTAATGCTGATGCCAAGCTGGCGCAGGGCCAGCATGGCCAGCGCGCCGCCCACACAGCGGCTTATGGTGACGCGGGCCGACGAGCGGCCTCCGCCCCGGTGGTCGCGTATGCCATACTTGTTATAATAGGTATAGTCGGCGTGCGAGGGGCGGAACACCTGGCGCAGGTTGTCGTAGTCGTGCGAGTGCTGGTTGGTGTTGCGTACCACGAACCCGATAGGGGCACCCGTAGACTGGCCCTCAAAGACCCCGCTCAGCAGCTCTACACGATCGGCCTCGTGGCGCTGGGTGGTGAGGCGGCTCTGCCCAGGCCGGCGGCGGTCCAGCTGGTGCTGTATGAAGTCCATGTCGATGGCCACGCCAGCAGGATAACCGTCGATGACGCCGCCAACAGCCTCGCCATGGCTCTCGCCGAAGGTGGTGAGGCGCAGTATATTGCCGAAAGTGTTGCTCATGTATGGTCTGTAATGGTGAGTAAGATTATTTGCCGCATCCGCCACCACAGTGGCCGCATCCGCCGTCGCCGCAATGGCTGTCGCCGTCGCCGCAGCTGCCACAGCCGCCACCACAGTGGCCGCATCCGCCCTCGCCGCTCAGCATGCGGGCCATCTGCTCTATCTCGCTGTTGGTGGCCAGGCGCGATTCGCGTATCTGGCCCTTGAAGTTAAGCGTCTTGCCGGCCAGGGGGTGGTTCAGGTCGACCTTGACCTGGCTGTCGCCGATGCTCAGGACCCGGCCGAGGAAGCGGTTACCGTCCTCGTTCTGCAGGGGAATGATGGCGTCGGGGTAGATGTGCTGGCTGTCGAAGCGTCCGTCTACGCTGAACATCTCTTTGTCCAGGTCTATGACGCGCGCGTCGACATACTCGCCGTAAGCACGGTCGGGGGTGAGGGTGAAGTCAAACTCGTCGCCCGTGGCCAGCGGGGCTATCTGGGCCTCGAAGTCTTCGAGTGTGGTTCCAAATCCGCTCAGGAATACAAAGGGCTTGTCAGCGCTGGTCTCCTCGACCAGCTTGGGGGTGTTGTCGGTTATATCAAAGAGCTTGTAAGCCACGCTGATATACTTGTTGTCTTGTTTGTCCATCGTGTTGCTGTCTGTGATAGTTGTCAATAAAAAAACAGGCGTGGCCATCGGTAGGCCCGCCACACCCTGCAAAGTTACTAATTTTCCAGCGCTTTTTTGGACTTTTGCCGCGATATTTTTTTACCATTCGCTTGTGACTGTCGTTAATTTTCACTTATTTTGCAGTATGAAGCGACTTGCCATCCTTATCCTCGGCCTGCTTGGCGGACTGAGCCTGTGGGCCCAGGGTCCCGACTACGCCAAGATGTCGCCCCTGGTGCGCAGCATAGTACTGTGCCAGCAGGGCCAGGGCCAGCGTGTGGCCTCCGGTGGAGGTGCGCGCGATGCGTGGCTGTGTGCCTTTGTAGAGATAGAGGGGTCGGCCGACTCGCTGCTGAAGGCCCAGGGTGCCACCTCGCTGGCCCACTTCGGTCCCATACACATAGCCCGCATACCCATAGGGGCCATAGGGCGGCTGTCGGCCCTGCCGGCGGTACGGCGCATCGAGGCCCAGCAGTCGGCAAGGGTCATGCTGGACACCATGGCCGCCGTGCTGCGGGCCGACAGGGCCTACCGTGGCGAGGCGCTGCCCCAGGCCTATACCGGCAGGGGCGTGGTGGTAGGCGTGCAGGACATAGGGTTTGACTATACCCATCCCACGTTTATGGACACCGTGGCCCAGCGCTGCCGCATACAGGCTGTGTGGGACCAGCTGGCCCCCGACGACGGGGTGATGCCCTTGGGCACCGCCTACGAGGGCGAGTCTGTACTGGAGCATGCCCACTCGACCGACGGACAGGACCAGACCCATGGTACCCACACCACCGGTATCGCCGCCGGCAACGGCTACCGCTCGCCTTACCGTGGCGTGGCCTACGAGAGCGACATCTGCCTGGTGGCCAATGCCACCTCGGACAATGCGGGTCTGATACCGCCCGACAAGTTGTATCGCTATACCTATGCCACCGATGCCTTGGGGTTCAAGTATCTCTTTGACCGGGCCAGTCGCGACGGGCGGCCCTGTGTGGTGTCCTTCAGCGAGGGCTCGGGCCAGGATTTCAGGGGCGACGACCGTCTCTACTATCAAGTGCTGGACTCGCTGGTGGGGCCGGGACGCATCCTGGTGGCCTCGGCGGGCAACGGGGGACGGGTAAAGAGCTACTTCTGCAAGCCCCGCGGGGTGGCCTCGGCCGGAACCTTCATCCGCCCATCGGGACAGCGCGTGGCCTTTACGGTCAAGGGTGCTCAGCGCTATGCCGTCAGACTGGTCGACTACGAGGCGGGCCCCGACACGCTGCTGCTCAGTTCGGCCCGTGTGGCCGCCGACTCGGTGTACACCTGCCGGTGGGCAGGGGCGCGGGTTACGGCTACGGCCTATGCCTCGGCCTATGCCGCCACCGATACGGTGGTAGATGTGGTCATAGACAGCGTGGCCACCCAGACGCTGTCGGCCGAGGTGGTGGGGGGCGGGGCCGAGGTGTCGTTCTACCGGGTGGTGGGCGACCTGGTAACCCATGCGGCCAATGGCCTGCTGACGGCTGGCGAGTGTACGCACAACATCGGTTCGCCCTCCAGTGCGCCGGCGGTTATCTGCGTGGGGTCTACGGCTTATAGGCAGGACATCTATACCTATCTGGGAGCTCACCGGGTGTACGATATGGGCCACAATGGCGAGCGAACCTATACCTCGTCGGTGGGGCCTACCTACGATGGGCGCATAAAGCCCGACGTGATGGCGCCCGGCACCAACATCGTATCGGCTTACAGCAGTTACTATCTCGAAAATCATCCTACAGCGTGGGATGTCGTCAACTCAGACAAGGAACACTTTGGCTACCACGGGCGTACCTATGCGTGGAATTATAACTCGGGCACCTCGATGTCTACGCCTGCCGTGGCCGGGGCCATAGCCCTGTGGCTCCAGGCGTGTCCCACACTTACCCCCGAGGGGGTGCGCCGCCTGCTGGCCAAGACCTGCCGGCGGCACGACCCGTCGCTCGACTATCCCAACAACTACTATGGCTGGGGCGAGATAGATGTCTACGCCGGCCTGCTCCATCTGCTGGGCTTAGACTCGGTCGAAGGGCTGTCGCGGCATCAGGCCCGTGGTGTACAGATACGTCCGGTCAGCGGTGGGGTGGCCCTGCGCTTTGACCAGGCGCCTCGGCGTGGTTTTACGGTGTCGGTCTATAGTGTGGGCGGTGGGGTAGTGTACCGCGGTGCTTGCCCGGGTGGCCGCACCGAGTACAGGGTGGCTCTGCCGGCCATGGCTCACGGCGTATATGCCGTCCAGGTAACCACGGGTACCCACGAAAGCACAGGCTCACAGTTAGTAAGGTACTAAATTCATCAAAAATGGGTATTGCACCATTGGCCTTAATGGCGTACCTTTGCACCCAGATGAAAGTTTGTTGATTATTCACTGAGTGATCATGATGTTTTGTATAATAATGGAATTGGAGAGACAGACAGGCGGTCGGTTCTCTCCTTTCCTTTTTTTATAGGGATGTCTTCTACGGCTTACGTAGCTGTCCGTGGGGGCAGCCGACATTCACTCTAATCCGCACGCCACGGGCTCTATTGCTGTTGTAACCATGGTGTGAAATGCGGAAAAACCTTTACACTCGACTGTATATTTATGCAAAACTTGAGCCGAAAATGTATAAATATACAGCCGTAACAGCCGCTCTACGGGGCGTAATTCTCGGAAAAAATAAACAAACCAGGACGATTTTCGCAGCTTTTGGGGGTGTTTTGGGGCACCGTGAAGGCTGCAAAAGTAACAACATTTTACAAAATAGGGATATCGGGCACCTCTCGCGCCGCTATTTCCGGCTCTTTCGGGGCCGATTTTCAGGGTCGCCGCGATGGTCATTTTTTTGCTCGCGATGGTCATTACGATTCTAATGACCATCGCGAGCACTAAAATGACGGTTTCCGGGTGGGCTGAGAATTGCCATTTTTGACACCGCCAACCGCTCGGTGGGCGTACAGGCAAATTACAGAAGGGCTAAAAGCCCTCGCCCAGTGCCTAAAGACCGAAAATGAATATTTATACATTTTCAGAAAAATATTTACGATACAGGCTGGCCGACTGCCCGTCAGCATTAGCGTGCAGGAAGTCTGCCCGGCTACGAAAAAAACAAAAAAGTTTGGCCTATTCGTAGTAAATGTTTACTTTTGTGCCAATTTAAGCTAAAGATACAATGAAGAATGTTAAATTATTGCTGCTTGTATGGGTAGTAGCCTTGCTGGCGGCTTGTGGAACTACGCGCACGGTGCCTATAACGGGGCGTAAGCAGAACCTGATGGTTTCTAACGAGGAGATAATGAGTCTGAGCAACAAGGAATACACTCAGTATATGGCCTCGGCGAAGAAGTCTACCAATACAGCCAATACAGCCATGGTTAAACGAGTGGGCCAGCGGTTGGCCACGGCAGTGGAGGACTATCTCAAGACCCACGGCCTGAGCAGCGAGGTAAAGGAGTACAGCTGGGAGTTCAACCTGGTGCAGGACAAGAGCGCCAATGCGTTCTGCCTGCCTGGCGGCAAGATAGTAGTGTACGAGGGCCTGCTGCCCTATACGCAGAACGAGGCTGCCCTGGCCGTAGTGCTGGGCCACGAGATAGCCCATGCCGTGGCCAAGCATAGCGCCGAGCAGCTGTCTAAGCAGATTAAGCAGCAGTATGGTACCCAGATACTGAGCGGAGTGCTCAATGCCGCTACAGGGTCTAACGTGGGCAGCTACGCAGCCGTCCTGGCACAGCAGGGACTCAAGCTCCGCAATCTGAAATACAGTCGCGACCACGAGTCAGAGGCCGACCACATGGGTCTGATATTCGCCGCCATGGCAGGCTATGACCCCCAGGTGGCCATACCTTTCTGGAAACGTATGTCTAACGGCAACAGCAATCAGAGCGACTTCCTCTCGGACCACCCCTCGGATGCCAAGCGCATTGCTGCCCTGCAGCAGGAAATGCCCGAGGCGCTGAAGTACTACCAGGCTGCCACCAAGACTGCTCAGACTGTCACGGCCGGTAAGACCACCGCCACCAAGAAGGCCACCGCCACTAAGAAGACCACGGCCAAGAGCAGCCGTTCGACAGCTGCCAAGAAGAGCAGCACCCGCAAGAAGTAACAGCTAATTACACATTATTATATATATTATGTTAGAGATTAATTCGTATGAAGAGTTTGCCGCCCATCTGGGTCAGGAGTTGGGCACGTCGGACTGGCTGGAGGTAGACCAGGACCGGGTAAACATGTTTGCTGACGCCACGCTGGACCACCAGTGGATACATGTAGACGTAGAGAAAGCCAAGGCCGAGAGCCCCTACAAGGGAACCATCGTTCATGGCTATCTGACCCTCTCGCTGCTGCCATACTTCTGGGAGCAGATTATCAAGGTAAACAACCTGAAGATGCTGGTTAACTATGGCATGGACAAGATGAAGTTCGGACAGGCCGTGCCCGTAGGCAGCAAGCTCCGCATGGTGACCAAGCTGCACGAGATAACCAACCTACGTGGAATATGCAAGGCCAGCATACAGTTCAAGATAGAGATAGAGGGACAGCGTAAGCCCGCACTCGAGGGAATAGCCACATTCCTTTACTATTTCAATTGACAGCTTACTGGCAGCACACGCTGGCCCCATGCCGGAAGCATGCTGTCTGACAGCTGCAGAACCCTGACTTGGACAAGTCAGGGTTCTGTCGTCTCTAAGCGTCCATGTTACTATAGGATGGCTCATTATAATTGCATATATGTAAGTAATATGTGCCATTATAGTTAATATTGTTAAATCAGTGGCAAATAATTAACTTTTTGATGTTAACAAATTAAGTAATTTGCTACATTTGCAACATGAAGAAGAAAACAATATGGACTATAGCAATCATAATGGGAGTATCGTTCCTGTTATTGCTTTTCCTTCAGCTCAAATATATCCAGGAAATGGTGAATATGAAGAAGGAACAGTTCGACGAGAGCGTGAACCGCTCGCTCTATCAAGCCTCGCGTAACTTGGAGCTGAACGAGACCCTGCGCTATCTGGAGAAAGATGTCAACGAGACCGAGCGCAAGGCTTATAGGAAAGACTCTGTGGGCACCCGCTCGGGCCAGCCAGACGCCACGGTACAGCAGTCGCACCAGTACGCAGCTGTAGGCAAGGACGGCACGGTCTATACGTCGTTCGAGCTGAAGACCATATCGTCTAATCC
>CAKPRX010000074.1 GCA_934183135.1 uncultured Prevotella sp. | reverse complement strand
CTAACACAAGGTATGAGATACGTAACAAGAATATTATTCACACTGTTGTCCCTTTGTAGCTTTACCCTTCTGCCGGCACAGACCCAGAAGGGCAAGGCTACCTTTTACTCCAAACGCGCCACGGGGGCCCGCACGGCCAGCGGAGCACGGCTGCACCACGACAGCCTTACCTGTGCGCACCGTACACATCCCTTTGGCACCCTGCTCAAGGTTACCAACCTGAGCAACGGCAAGTCGGTAGTGGTCAAGGTTACTGACCGGGGCCCCTTTGCCCGCGGCCGCATCATAGACCTGTCCTGGCGGGCCGCCAAGGAGCTGGACATCGTGTCCAAGGGGGTATCGACGGTCAAGGTCGAGGTGTACAATGGCGCCGAGGGCATACCCTACCGCCGCAACGACGGTGTAGACCTGCCTGAGATAGACTTTGAGATAACCGAGGCCGGCTACAGTTTTGCCGACAACTGGGAGGAGCTGAGCAAGAAGAGCGCCAGGGAGCGCCAGGCCAAGCGCCAGGCGGCCACCAAGCCCCAGCAGCGCAAGACCGAGCACAAACCGGCTACCCCGAAGAAACAGGAGGAGGACAAGAAGGAGGGCAACATGTGGTCTAACATCTTTGACAACATCAAGAAGAAGAGCAGCGAGCTGTTCTGACCTCTTGCCACACGCCCATAGGTACGCGCCCACACAGGGTGCGTATCTATGGGCGTGTGGCGTTCAGACCAGGATACGCGGTGTGCCAAGACCCGTAGGCAGCGCGCATGGCTCGCACGGGTGTGGGCGTCATGGCCACGTCCGGTGCAGGCCATGGCGGTGGGGGCCGCAGATGTCTGAGGAAAACGGCATGGCTCCTGCCGTGGGTACAGCCTTTGGGAAGGGTGCGAAAAGTATTTACACGTGCCTGTATATTTATGCAAAAGGGCCCCTCGTTTTGCATAAATATACAGCCGTAACGGCCACTCTACGGGGCGTAATTTCCGGAAAAACTCATCAAACCAGGACTGGTTTCGTGGTCTTCGGGGCCGTCTTGGGGCCTTGCGAGGGCCGCAAAAGTAACAACCTTTTACAGAATAGGGACATTCAGTGCCTTTCTCGGCCCTGTTTTCGGCTTTTTCGAGGACGGTTTTTAGGGGTGCCGCGATGGTCATTTTTTTGCTCGCGATGGTCATTACGATTCTAATGACCATCGCGAGCAAAAAAATGATGGTTTTGGGGTAGCCGGAAAACGGCCGTCTTCGCCACCGCTGCCCCCTCGGCGAGCATACAGGCAAACCACAGAAGGGCGAAAAGCCCTTGCACGGAGTCAAAACGCCGAAAATGTATATTTATACATTCTCAGAAAAAACCTTACAACGCGAGCAGTGGGGGTATGCTTCTGTATTAGCGGGCAGGCTGCCAGCACCTGTGTGCAGGGAGCATTTTTTGCCCTTGTGCCCTTTTACACTTGTGCCTTTCAAAGGCATCCGGGGGGCTGCCGCCAGAACCAGATAAGCCCCCAACCACGAGCGTGGTCTGGGGGCTTATCGTCTTTAGGGCCGTAACCGGACTTACTTATGTTTCTTCCAGTACTTGGCACCCTTGGCCTTGAGCTTGGCGGTAAACTCGGCAGAAGCCTGCTCTACCGCGGCTTCCTCCTCGGGTGTGGCAAAGGCGTGACGGTAACCCTTAACGTCGTTCCAGTGACCACGGGTGAAGTCGGGCACCTCGACAGGCTTGTTGCCATGGTTCATGGAGAGGGCGCCCAGCTCGGCCAGACAGCACCACTCGCCCAGGTCGTACACATCGATGTCGAAAGGCAGCCCATGCTGCAGACAGTAGACCAGACGGCTGTCCATGATAAAGTCCATGCCTCCGTGGCCACCCACCTTCTTGGCCTCGGTCACGTAGCGGGTAACGAGCGGACTCTCGTACTTCTTGGTAAGGGCGCGGCGGTCGGCCACGGGCATATAAGAGTGGCCCGACAGATTGTCGGACGAGGGGCGCACGCCTGCGTTTTTCAGTTCGGAACCCGAGAGGGCATAGCCCTCGGTAGGATACTTATTGGCAAAGCCCTTGGTGCCCGTGAGCTGGTACATACGGTTGTAGGGCTGAGGGGTCATCACGTTGTGGTGTATCTCGATGACCTTGCCGTTCTCGGTGCTGATAAGCGTAGTGGTCTGGTCGCCGTTGGCAAACTGGGTGCAGGGCTTGCCCGACATCTTCTCGGCCCAGGCCTTGCCGTTGACCGACTTGGTGTCCATGGCCACCAGCGTCTTCATGCGGTCGCCACGGTGTATGTCGAGCACCTGGGCAATGGGGCCCAGTCCGTGTGTAGCGTACACATCGCCACGGTGGGTCTGGTTGTAGGCCAGCCGCCAGTGCAGCTTGTCATTGGCATCGCGCTGCCAGTAAGCTTTCCAGAAGGGCGACAGGTCGTGGCGGTAGGCTCCCTGTACATAGAGCACCTCGCCGAACACCCCGTGCTGGGCCATGTTAAGGCTGTTGAGCTCGAAGAAATCGTAGCAGCAGTTCTCGAGCATCATACAGTGCAGACGGGTCTTCTCAGAGAGGTCGATGAGCTGCCAAATCTCGCTGAGATTCATGGCAGAGGGCACCTCGATAGCTACGTGCTTGCCATGCTCCATGGCGTACTTGGCCACGGTAAAGTGGTGCATCCAGTCGGTAGCTATATACACCAGGTCGATGTCCTTGCGCTCGCAGAGCTTCTTATAGCCGTCCTCGCCACCATACACGGCAGCAGGGGGCATGCTGGCTTCGCGCAGAATGGTGTTGCAGGTGTCGGCACGACTCTTCTCGTAGTCGCACAGGGCCACCACCTGGGTGCCGTTGATATACATCCAGCGGCGTACAGCGTCGTGGCCGCGCATGCCCAGGCCCACAAAGCCCACCCGGACTACGGGCAGCTTGGCGGTGGCCAGTCCTACGGCCGGCTGCTGGCCGGCGGGACGCGCCGGCGTATCGGTTACGATGGTGCCGTCTACTATCTTATACGGCCAGTCGAAGCCCTCCTGGGCGCTGACGGTGTGTGAGCTTGCCAGCAGGCCCACTATCAGCATCAAGACAAATGAAAATCTTCTCATCATGTTATTTATTAAGGATTATAGGGACAAAGTTAATAAGAAAAAGGCTAAAAAACATGCATTTGGCCAATAAATGTAGCAAAAAAAGTAACCGCAGCCCTTACAGAAACCGCCCGCAGCCATGTTACAGGGTGCTGCGGGCGGTAAGGGGGAAGGCTACTTACGGGTAGGGATATTGAACTCGGTAACCTTGGAAATCTTATGGTTGTTGCCCTCGATGACCGATACGCATATCTTGGCACTGCCGTCCCTGAGACGGTTATCGGCCTTGACCACAGCGGTGTACCGTATGCCCTTGCCAGGGGCTATACGCTCTACATGGATGCCCGGCGATATGTACAGATGGCGGTTGGCGTTGGCCTCGACCACCATGGGCTGTATGTCGTAGATGGGCTGTGCGCCGTGGTTGAACACCTCGAACACCACGTGGCACAGTTCGCCGCGGCTGATGACGTTGTCGCCGTCGGCATCGACAAACCGGGCGTTGCGTATCTCTATAACGGGGGTATAGGTGATGCCCTCGGCTATGTTCTCGACACTCGATGAGCTGGGAAACACCTGGACGGGCCGGCTGGCTGGTTCACCGGCTGCGGGGGTACCGCTGGCTGTGGCCGGCCCGCCATTAGCCGTGGCCGGCTCGCCTACGCCGAGGCCCTCGATGCGGTCGTCACCACCATTGTTGGCATCGAACCCGCTGCCATAGTTCTCATCGCCACCCTGTACCACAGGAGCCTGGCGGCGCGCCTGACTACGGACGGCACGCCGATGGCTGTACACCTCGTCGTCGGTCGGCCGCTGCTGGCGCTGCTGGTCCTGGGCACTGCCGATGATGCCGCCTATCACAGCGCCGCCGGCCATACCTATCACGGTGCCTATGTCGTGACCGCGGGGGCCATCGCTGATGCCCCCGATGGCACTGCCCAGAATACTTCCGAACGTGGCGCCGGTATAGGCGCCCTGTCCCGTGTAGGTGCCGCAGCTGCTTACAAGCATCAGGGCCGACACGGCTAATACTGCATAATTCTTTGTCATAGTTGTCACTCACATTACATCCCCACGCGGCCCCGCCGGCCACTACACTGGGCGCGCGGCCGCCGCTGGGAACTGATTACGGGTGCAAATGTAATAAATTCTGAACTTCCCGCCACCATCTTTTCCCTAAAAAAGCGTAGGGAAATCCCTACCGTGGCGAAAAAAACGGGGAACCGCACTTTCAATGATATACCACAAGGTGCTTTCCTGCTTAGCATTTCAAACACTTTTGGGGCTGACACGAACAGCCCAGCATCGCTTACCGCGCATTTAACATCATTTACACTCCCCACCCATACGAGTTATATTCAGATTATATACCTTTGCTGTTCAAAACAATAACAAGGATAACAAATACAAACTTATGAAGAAGCAAACTTACATTTCACCTTGTACAGATACGTACAAGGTGGAGGCTCCTGCCATACTGGCAGGTAGCGGAGAACAGGGGAAAGTCGGTCAACCACAAAATTTTTCTGTCTCTGGGAATACAGAAAATGGTGATGAAGAAGACGTTTGGGAATAATTAGTTTTTTAGAAAATCGCGCAAAGATGAAGAAAGTACTATATTCTCTTGCAATGCTGGCCATTATGGGCCTCACGGCTTGCAGCAACGATGACGACAGCACCCCGACAGTGAAAAAGGGCATAACCCTCAAAGCCTCTGTCGAGGATGTGAGCACACGAGCTATGATGACAGACAACGATGGCTCATGGAAATTCGCCTTTACCACGAACGATGTGGTGAAGGTAAGCAATGACCAGATAGCATCCTACTACACATTCGCCAATGGGGGTGACCAGTTCGCCAGCAGCGATGCCATGACAACTGCGCAAACTGCCGATTGGTATGCATACTTCCCTGGCAACGAAGTAGATTTGACTGGCCAGACGGGAGCGTTCGATGATGTGGCCGACAAGTACGCCGTGGCCGGCAAGACGGCCGAAGCTACAACGGGCGCAGACGGCCTTACCATAGCACTGAGCGCCAAGGTGGCTGTGCTGCGCATCGTGGAGGTAGACAAGACCGGTACGCTGGACATCAACGTAAAGACTGCCGACGGCAAGTGGGTGAAAGGACTTACGGCCAACAAGAACGAAGCAGGCTTTACCGTAAGCACAAGCGACACCAAGACTACGCTGCTCTCCAAAACCTCAACCGCAGGTGAGCTCAGCTATGTGGTAGTGCCTGCCGGACAGAAGATAGCAATATATAATGGCGACCTACTCCTTAACACCACTAAAGAGGCAGGTCTGACCGCAGGCAAATACTACACCATAACCTCGGGCCCGACAAAAGGCACTGCCACAGCGCTTATCAATGGCACTGAGACTCCCATAGACTGGGTACAGCTGTGGGCTGGCGGCCCGAGGTTCGCCACAAAGAATGTGGATGAAGAAATGACCTGGACTGAGGCCACAAAGACGGGCAGCAGCTTTGCCTGGGGCGAGAATTGGCGCGTCCCAACTGCTGATGAAATCACAGAAGAGGGAGGGCTCCTATACGATTGGGCTAATAGTAAAGCAGCCATAGGTTCCCCCACGCTTACGTTATCCCAGGAAAAAGGAGAAGACATCGTCAAATTTACAGGCGTGCAACTCGGGTACACCAAAAACACCTTAACCCTGTATAATAAGATTGATAAAGAGGGTAATAGTAATTTTGATTTCTGGACAGCTTCTGAAGGGAAAGGCTATGGTTACCGCTTTATGATTACAATACAGAATGGCATAATTGGTGGATTTGGTATATGGAAATTCGACAACAAAGACTATAAATACCTGGTTCGCCCTGTATTGGCAAAGTCGCCATGGTAACAAGGGGCAATAACAACACTGAGAATAAAGTCGCCGCGTAATATACGCTATTCAGCCCAGAGGACAACCAAGAAAAGCCTTCATCCTGCACTTACTGCAAGATGAAGGCTTTTCCTGTACAGAGGCCACTATCACCTGGCCAACCTTGCCTATGCCGCTACCGGCGCTCCTTAAAGAAGTCCTGCATGAGCTGGCGGCAGACGTCTTCTAATACGCCAGGCGTAACCTGGGTCTTGGGATGGTACGCATGGGGGGCGTAGAGGGTGTAACCGCGCTTGACATCGGGGGCACCATAGACCACACGGTCTATCTGCGACCAGCCGAGAGCTCCGGCACACATCACACAGGGCTCTACCGTAACGTAAAGTGTACAGCCGCGAAGATACTTGCCACCCAACTGGTTAGCGGCAGCAGTAATGGCCTGCATCTCGGCATGGGCCGTCACATCATGGAGCGTCTCGGTAAGATTGTGGGCACGGGCGATGATGCGACCCTGGCACACGACGACGGCCCCGATGGGTATCTCGCCGTCGGCCAATGCCTGCCGGGCCTGCCCTATGGCCTTGGACATAAACAGCTCGTCCTGCTTCTGTTGGTCTTCTGCACTCATTTTTTCTTTTCTGATTGTCCCACAGTGTGGGCTGGCCATCTCCCCTGCCTATCTGTCAAGTCCCCATGCAGGAGCCTGCGCGGGGCGGCCGAGGGAAACAAAATCAAGGAGGGCAGGCATCATAACTAAAAGGGGTGGGAATGTGCATGCCATCCCCACCCCTATCTTAACTATTGATTAATTTATACGTTATATACTCTGCGACTTACTTTATGCCAAGGGCCTGCTTAGCACTGGCGTTTTCGGGGTCTATCTCCAGAACTTTCTTCCAACTCTCGGCAGCCTGGGCCTTTTCATTGTGCAACGTATAGTAATAGCCCAAATAACGATAAGCCTCTACCAGACGAGCCTTGTCAGACTCGTCAGCATCAGCCTTGGCCTTGATAAGCTCTATGAGTTTCTCATAATGTGGCTTGGCAGCACCTGTCTTCGTCTCAGGGTCGAGCTTGAAACCTATGTGAGCACGCTGATAAGTAGCATAATCGGCCACGCTGGGGAACTTGTCGGCGATAACGCCCCAAGCCTTGTCGGCCTCAGTATAATACTTTACCTGGTCGGCCCCAGTGACTTTCTCGGCCTGTGCCATGTAGATATTGGGCAACTTACTGTACTCGTAGGCAGTAACCTTGTCAGCATTGTCGACATACTTGTTAAAGGCTGCTACGGCACTGTCTACATCGCCCTTCTCTGCATACACGCCAGAGAGAACCTTGTAAATCTTGACCTGCATAGCCTTGTTGTTGGCATCCAGGGCGATGGCCTTGTTGAACTGGTCAATGGCATTGTCATAATCCTTGTTACCACTATAGGCCATACCGAGGTACAGGTGGTCGTTGCCCGACAGCTTAACCTTGTCAGAAGTCAACAGGGCGTTACCGGCAGCAATGGCCTCAGGGAAACGGTTCAACTCGGTGAGGTTAAAGAGAGCCAGGCGGTTCAGACCGGCATTGTTAGCAAAGCGGGCACGACCAGCCTCGGCTATATCCAGACTCTTCTGATAGTCGGCAAGCAGATAGCAGTCGGTAGAATAAGCCGCGAGCTGATAGTCTTCCATCTTGCTGCGGTCAACCTTATCATAATAGCTTACAGCCTTCTTGATATTTCCGGCCTTGTCGTATATTTCAGCCGAAATGATATCTACGGGATAGTCAGGACGCACCTTGCGAAGCTCCTCTAACTTGGCCACGGCAGCGGCAGGATTGGCCTTGCTGTTAACCTGGGCATAGCGGCGATAGCCATCTACATTCTGAGGATCCATGACTGTGGCCTGCTCAAACCAAGCCGAAGCCTCGCCTCCATTGTCCTTGAATGCCTCGATGTCGCCCATCAGTACATAGCCAGGGCCATACTTAGAATTAACCTTGATGGCAGTCTCTGCAAACAGCTGGGCATTGGCGGTATCCTTGACATCCAGATAGGCACGGCCAAGGGCTGTCAGAGCCTCCGCGTTTTTCTTATAAGCCTTACGGAAATTCTTAATCTCACTCTGAATGGCGGCAGTATTGCCCTGGTTGTCCTTTACCAACTTGGTCATTTTCTCGATGTCGCTCTTCACATCCTGTGCCACCACAGGAGCACTGAAACCTGTTATCAGGGCTCCAATAAGTAAATATTTAATCGCTTTCATAATTCTATCTTTTAGTGATTATATTCTTATGACGTTCGTCACATCTGCAAAGTTACTCTTATTCAGTAATATTAACATCACGAATGGTGATATTGCCCTGAACAGGAAGCAGACCAGACTTAAAGATAATAAGCTGGCCCTTGGGCGATGTTAAGAAATTGGCAAATCCCCATGGCAAACCGCGCAGCGGGTCATTGAGCAGGGCATAAATGGTACGCGCCAAGGGATAGTTACCATTGTATATATAGTACTGATAGGGCTTCCAACTATTGGCAGGGGTAGCCTTGTCCAAACGGGAAACCGCCATCGTGCGGATATTCTTCTTAAAGGTAAGGTTGGTTGTATCGCGCTTATCATTCAACCAGTTACTACCGATAACCCCGATAGCATTAGGTGTCTTCTCAACATAGGATATCACATCGGCAGTCTTCTTGACAGCCACCACATTGGGGTTGGTAATGGGCTTGCCACCCAAGATGCTATCCTCGGCAAAGTGTACTGTACTTGACTTGCGGTTGTCGAATACCACGATGATGTCGCCCCGGGTATTCTTAGGGTTGAGCGACGACCACTTGGTAACTTTGCCTGTCAGTATGTTGGCAATGTCCTTTACCGAAATACAAGTATCATTATTACTTTTATTCACAATCAGCGCCAACCCATCGTAAGCAATAGGAAATGAGCGGGGATTGAAAGTTTGGTCTTCCAGGCTCTGGCGTTCCTTGGCCTTGAAGTCGCGGGCCGTAATGGCCAGGCATATTTTTCCTTTCAACAACATGGTAACGGCATCCGACTCATTGGTATATATCGGTTTAACCGTTGCCTGAGGATAAGAAAATTCGAAGAGCTGAACCTCTTCGTCTATAATGGGGCTAAAACTTTCGTCAGAGGCGAAACTGGCCACCCCTGACGAATAAGTGTCTGTCCGCCCGCCCTTGTGCTTCTTGCTCTGGCAAGAAACACAAAGGCAGGCGAATAGTGTTAATCCTACAAAAATGCAGAATACGGTCTTTTTCATTCTGTTAATAATGATATTACTGCAGTCTGAACAATACAGGGAGACGATAGTTCACACGAACCGTGGTACCATTCTGCTTACCAGGAGTCCAGCGAGGCATTGACTTAACAACGCGTACGGCCTCCTTGTCCAGAGACGGGTCTACACCTCTCAACACGTGAACGTCCGTAATAGATCCATCCTTCTCAACCACAAACTGTACGGTTACACGGCCCTGTACACCATTCTCCTGTGCAACGACAGGATACTTGATGTTGTCATGCAGGAACTGCATCAAGGCACCCTGTCCGCCAGGGAAGAGAGGCTGCTGCTCTACGATATCGAACACCTTGTCTTCTTCAACGTGCTTCGGCGGCTCTGGCTGGGCGATAACTTCCTTAGCCTTCAGTATCTCACCATTGGCATCATCGTTACCCTTTACATCAAAGGTACCGATGGCTGTCTTGGTGCTCATCAACTCATCCTGAGTCTTGAGTTCCTCCTCGGGCTTAACATCTTCGTCCTTCTTGATAACAGGGGCGGTAAACTTGATAGAGCTCTTTACCTACTCTACCACCTTTTCAGGCTCCAGTTCTACCTTCTTCTGCTTCACCTCAGCCTTTTTCTTAGGCTGATCCAGGGCGCTGATCTCAGTTACCTGAGTCACAGCTACCTTAGCGCGCTGCTCATCAACGAAATTCTTGACTGTGAGGATAATAAATCCGATAAGCAGCAACACCACAACTGCCAATATGGCGATAATATTGCGCTTGGTAGTGCCCTTGCGGAGCTTGTAGGCTCCATAGGCCTGGTTTCTGCCTTCGAATACCAAATCAACCCAGTCTGATGAAATCAAATCTATTTTTGACATAGTCTTTATCTTTTAATTATTCAGCATTAATGACCATCCTGTTATTTAACACCTGCCTTGTCGAGCAGTTTCTGGTCATCCGGGTTAATCTTATCTATCACATACTTACCGATGCTGCAAAGCTGCATCTCGTCAAGAGCATCAATCAGGTTCTTGTAGCTGGCCTTGTCAGTTGCCTTGATGATAATGGTCATAGTAGAAATCTTCTGGCCATTGCCCAGGTCACCGGCCTTAATCTGCGACAGCTGCTTGTTGTAAAGCGTGTCGGAATAACTAGGATCGTTGAGCTTTTTCTCATCAAGTTTGGCCTTAGCCAGCATCACCTGCTGAACAGGCTGAGTTCCGTCTTCCGTAACATGGGTAATAAGCACCTTGCGGATGCCATCCTTACCCCAGGTAGTCTTCTTCAGACACGAAGGGTCATCATACTTAGGCAGACCGGCAATATAGTAAATCTGATTGTTGGCGCCTACATAGATTGTAATCGTGTAAGAAGCCTTCGTCACAGACTTATCCTCATCTGTCTGGTTCTTATCATTACTTGGCATACTCAATTCCATAGTCTGAGGTTTGGCCAAAGACGTACAGAGCATGAAGAACGTGATAAGAAGCATCATCATATCCACCATAGGCGTAAAGTCTACGCGGACATTCATTTTCTTTTGTTTACT
>CAKPRX010000073.1 GCA_934183135.1 uncultured Prevotella sp. | reverse complement strand
AGGCAGCCCAGAACCCCACGCCGCTGTCGCCCTGGTTGATGCCCACCATGGCGGCCAGCATCATCAGCGCCATGAAGAGCGATATCATCGAGGAGCCCACGCTGAGCGCCACGCTGGGCTTGCGCTGCAGGCCGTAGCGCCCCACGATGGGGTAGGCCACCAGGGTGTTAGACGCCATAAGGCAGCCCAGCAGCAGACTGGTAGATACGGGATAGCCCAGCAGCGTGTAAGTGGCCCATGACGTGAGCATGGCCGGCAGGAGAAACGTGAGCGCCCCGTAGAAGCTCATCTGCCTGCCCGTGCGCTTTACGCCCTCCATGTCCATCTCCAGGGCGGCCAGGAACATGATATAGTACATGCCCACCTTGCCGAACAGCTCGAACGAGGCATCGCGCGACAGGATGTTGAGCCCGTGGCTGCCTATGGCCATGCCCGCCAGCACCATGCCGATGATATGGGGAATACGCAACTTGCCCATGATGATTGGCGCAAACAGGATGATGAGCAGTACGACAAAGAATATAATCGTAGGGTCGGTTATCGGAAAATATTGTGACAATTCGGGCATATCTTACGGTTGCTTGCAATTTATATGCAAAGGTCTGAAAAAAATGTCACATAAAGCGATAAAATCGCTAAAAATTAAGCGATAATCGCCTTAAATGTAGTAATTTTGCACGCAGATAACAGTTTAATCATAAAGATAGTAACACAGATGAAAGTAGCAATAGTAGGTGCCAGCGGTGCCGTAGGGCAGGAGTTTCTGCGTATCCTTGCCGAGCGCGAGTTCCCCATCGACGACCTGGTGCTCTTCGGCTCTAAGCGCAGTGCCGGTTCCAAGTACACATTCAAGGGCAAGGAGTACGAGGTAAAGCTCCTCCAGCATAACGATGACTTCCGCGATGTCGACATCGCCTTCGTCTCGGCGGGCGGCGGTACCTCGCAGGAGTTTGCCGAGACCATCACCAAGCACGGTGCCGTGATGATAGACAACTCGAGCGCCTTCCGTATGGACCCCGATGTGCCCCTGGTAGTGCCCGAGGTCAATGCGGCCGATGCCCTGGAGCGCCCCCGCGGCATCATAGCCAACCCCAACTGTACCACCATTATGATGGTCGTAGTGCTGCAGCCCATCGAGCAGCTCAGCCACATACGCCGTGTACACGTGTCGTCCTACCAGAGTGCCAGTGGTGCCGGGGCAGCCGCCATGGCCGAGCTGGAGCAGCAGTACCGCGAGATGGTGACCGAGGGGAAGGTCACTACCATCAAGAAGTTCCCCCACCAGCTGGCCTACAACGTCATCCCGCAGATAGACGTGATGACCGATACCGACTATACCAAGGAGGAGATGAAGATGTACAACGAGACGCGCAAGATAATGCACAGCGACATCCGCACCAGCGCCACCTGCGTACGTGTGTCGTCGCTCCGGTCGCACTCCGAGTCGGTGTGGATAGAGACCGAGCGGCCGCTCAGCGTAGACGAGGTGCGCCGGGCCATAGCCGCTGCGCCGGGCTGCACCCTGGAGGACGACCCGCAGCACTACGTTTACCCCATGCCGCTTGAGAGCGCTGGCAAGGACGATGTCTTTGTGGGCCGCGTGCGCCGCGACCTGGCCGACGACAACGGCATCACCCTCTGGCTCACTGGCGACCAGATACGCAAGGGCGCTGCCCTCAATGCCGTGCAGATAGCTGAGTATCTTGTCAAGGTGGGCAACGTTAAAGCCTGACGCCAGGATATACCTACTATATAATAGAGGCAACCGGTGCCGACAGCCCGTCTCTCGCGGAGACGGTGCTGTCGGCATCTGCTTTATAGGCAGCGGCAGGGGACGGCTCTCTGGCCGTGAAAAAAAATAGGCCCTTGGGTGTAATAATAGCCCGTGCCCCCTGTCTTAATAGTAAAAACAACAAGCGTGAACAGACAGATGACAGACCGACAACTGGCAGACCGTGTCCTCGGTGGGCACACCCGCAGCTATGCTGAGCTGGTGAGCCGCTACTCGGCCATGGTGTTAGCCAAGGCCATGGGGATAGTGCGCTGTCAGGACCTGGCGGCCGACATAACCCAGCAGACCTTCATACGGGCCTATACGCATCTGGCTGACTGGCAGGGCTGCGCCTCTATAGGGCCCTGGCTGGCCACGACGGCCGTGCGGCTGTCGCTCAATGCCCTGGACGAGGCCCGGCGCCGGCGGGCGAACCATGAGGACAGCCGGATGGAGCCCGATGCGTACAGTCCCGAGCACGAGCTGCAGCTGCAGCAGCTCGAGCAGGCCATAGCCCGTCTGCCCGAGCCCGACAGGAGCATCGTGCAGCTGCACTACTACCGTCGGCAGACTACGGCCGACATAGCCCGGGCGCTGCATCTCACCGCTGCCAATGTGCTGGTGCGGCTGCACCGCATACGGCAGCGTCTTAAAAAACAATTAACAACCGATGAAGATGAATGATGAGCAACTGGACCGGCTCCTGCGGGAGTCGGCAGAGCGCCGCGTGCTGCTCGACGGCATACAGCGGCAAGTGATGGGGCAGGTGCGCCGACAGGCACGCCGCCGGCGCATACGGCTGTGGGTCCGTGTGGTGGTTTTCTCCTTCGTTATGCCCCTGCTGGCCCTCTTCTTTGGCTGGGCCGTGTACAGGGTGGCCCAGCAGGGCAGCCAGCTGGTAGTGGCCTCGCTGGCCCTTGCGGTCGTGGCTATGCTGGTGGCCTGGTTGATGTGTGTGCGAAATTTTTCACTGCGCGAGGTGTAATAATCGGCCACCTTGCCGGTCTTTAAGGTAAACAACAGTATTAATCATTAAAATAACAGACAGTATTATGGGAGGAACTCTTGAAAACGCGTTAGCCATCGTGTTGGGCCTGGCTATCCCTATCGTATTTATCGTGGGCCTTATCTACGCCTACGTCAGTAAGAATCGCAATGACTACCGGTTGCGCAGCGAGGTGCTGCACAGTCAGCTGGACCCTCAGACGGTGGCGCTGTTGCTGCGCAAGCCGGAAAAACAGTCGTCGGCGCAGCAAAAATTTGCCACCCTGCGCACGGCGCTCTTGGCCATCTTCATGGGTGTGGGTGCCCTGGTGGCCCACGAGTTCTATGACAGTGGGCTGATGTTCTGGCTCATCGTAATGCTGTTCGTGGGCGTGGGCCTGTTCATCTCGTTCATCGTCGAGTGGCGCCTCTCGGGTCGCCGCCCTGCAGACGAGGCCGCAGAGGACAGCGAGCCCTCTCCAGCCGATAACGGCCAGGACGAATAGCCGCCGCTGCCCGCCTGGGCGGAGCCGTCAACTTATTAAGCCGGACAACCGTGCGCATCACTCTCTCTGCGTGGGTTGTCCGGCTTGTGTTATGACAGTCGCATGTAAAGGTTTTTCTCGGTTTTAGCCATGTTTATAGCAACGATAGAGGCCGTGACACGCTCCATGACGGCCACGGCCACCATGCAAGGAGTGTTTTGGCCTTTCGTCCGAGGACAGCGAGGGACTAATTTGCAAAAAACTTGGCGTTCTGCTTTGTACTGTCTGCGGTTTGCACTACCTTTGTATGCGGCGACGGAGACTACTGCCCCACCGCCAGAGAACTACACTACAAGACAAATCGACAACAACAAGTATCTTTATGGAAACCCTCTTCAGCTACATTATCCAGTTGGGCGCCAGCGTTATGATGCCCATCATCTTTACGGTTATAGGCATGCTCATAGGCATGAAGCCCGGACAGGCACTCAAGTCGGGCCTGTTCGTGGGCGTGGGCTTCGTAGGCCTGGGCATCGTTACGGCCCTGCTCACCACCAACTTTAACACGCCGCTCACCGCCATCAGCGCCCTGTACCACCTGCAGCTCAGCATATTCGACATGGGCTGGCCCTCGGCAGCCGCGGTGGCCTACAACACCGCGGTGGGCGCACTCATCATACCCGTATGCCTGGGCGTAAACCTGCTGATGCTGGTCACCAGAACCACCCGCACCATCAACATAGACCTGTGGAACTACTGGCACTTTGCCTTTATCGGCGCCGTGGTGTACTTCGTCACGGGCCAGAGCTTGGCGTGGGGCTACTTTGCCGCCATCGTGTGCTACATCGTAACCCTGGTGTGTGCCGACCTTACCGCCGAGCGCTTCCAGCAGTACTATCCCGAGGTAGAGGGCATATCCATACCCCAGCCTTTCTGCCAGAGCTTCATGCCCTTTGCCATCGTCGTAGGGCGGGTGCTGGACCGCATACCGGGATTTGGCCGCATAGACATAGATGCCGACGGGCTGAAGCGCAAGTTTGGCGTCATGGGCGAGCCGCTGGTCTTAGGCGTGGCGGTGGGCCTGCTCATAGGCGCGCTGGCCCGCCAGGATGTCAAGGGCACCCTCACCCTGGGGGTCACCCTGGGGGCTGTGATGGAGCTGATACCGCGCGTGACACGCCTCTTCATCGATGGACTGATGCCCATATCCGACAAGACGCGCGAGATAGTGACACGGCGGTTCAGCGGGCGCCGTATATACATAGGCATGAGCCCGGCCCTGGTCATAGGCCACCCCACCACGCTGGTGGTGTCGCTGCTGCTCATACCAACGGTGCTGGTGCTGGCCATCGTGCTGCCGGCCAACCAGTTTCTACCCCTGGCCTCGCTGGCCGGCCTGTTCTACCTCTTCCCCATGGTGCTGCCCTATACGCGGGGCAACGTGGCCAAGACCTTCATCACGGGGCTGGTGGCGCTGGCCGTGGGCCTGTACTTCGTAACCGACATGGCACCCGACTTTACCCAGGCGGCCCAGGCGGTGTATGCCGCCACGGGCGACAGCGCGGCCCACATACCCGAGGGATTCATGGGTGGGTCGTTAGACTTCTCGGCGGCCCTCTTCGGATGGGTCACCTACCGGCTGGCAGCCTACTTGCCCTACATAGGACCGGCCATGCTGGTGGCCGCGACGGCAGGACTGATGGCTTACAACCGCCACCGTATACTGGGCAACGAGCAGTACGCCACGCCCCACAACGACAACCACTAACACAGACAGCATAATATGAAGAAAACACTAATGACCGTAGCGGCCCTGGCCGCAGGCATCTGCGCCATGGCCCAGGACAAGACCTACTACGAGGTGCGCTGGAGCAGCCATCCGGCCGACGCCAAGACTTACGACACCCAGCGGCTGCGTAAGGAGTTCCTGATAGAGCGCGTATTCGCCCCTGGCGAGGTGTGCTGGACATACTCCATGTACGACCGGTTTCTCATCGGCGGAGCCATGCCCACCACTGAGCCGCTCAGGCTCGCGCCGATAGAGCCGCTCAAGGCCCGCACGCTGTTAGAGAACCGCGAGATAGGCATCATCAACATAGGCGGCCCGGGCACGGTAACCGTAGACGGACGCGCATACACCCTGGGCATGATGGAGGGCCTGTATGTGGGCCGCGCCACCGACAGGCACCCCAACGAGATAACCCTGAGCAGCCGCGATGCCCACAACCCGGCCAAGTTCTACATGAACAGCGCCACGGCCCATGCCGCCTATCCCACCAAGCGGGTTACGCTGAGCGAGGCCAACAATATCAAGGCGGGCAACCTGGCCGGCAGCAACGACCGGGTGATACACCAGCTCATCATCGACGGCGTGGCGGGCGTGCGTACCTGCCAGCTGCAGATGGGCATAACCGAGCTGAAGACGGGAAGCGTGTGGAACACCATGCCGGCCCACACCCACCTACGGCGAATGGAGACCTACCTGTACTTCAACGTGGCCGAGGGGCAGCGCATAGCCCACATCATGGGCGAGCCCCAGGAGACGCGCGTAGTGTGGATGAGCAACGAGCAGGCCATCATCGCGCCGCAGTGGTCCATACACTGCGCGGCTGGCACCAGCAACTATACCTTCGTATGGGGCATGGCGGGCGAGAACCTGGACTATGGTGACATGAACGTAATCAAGACTACAGACTTAAAATAAACAGATATGGAGAACATTATGAACCGCTTCTCGTTAGAGGGGCGTGTGGCGCTGGTAACCGGCGCCGCCTATGGTATAGGGTTTGCCATAGCCGAGGCTTTCGCCAGGGCCGGGGCATGTATAGCGTTCAACTGCCGCTCGGAGCAGCATCTGGCCAAGGCCCTGGCCGACTACCGGGCCAAGGGCATAGTGGCCAAGGGATACATAGCCGACGTGACGCGCGAGGACGAGGTCCGGGCCATGGTGGCCGACATAGAGCGCACGCTGGGTACGATAGACATACTGGTCAACAATGCCGGCATCATCAGGCGCATACCCATGGAGGACATGACGGCCGAGGACTTCCGACAGGTGGTAGACACGGATCTCAACGCGCCCTTCATCGTGGCCAAGGCCGTCATTCCGGGTATGAAGCAGAAGGGACATGGCAAGATTATCAACATCTGCTCGATGATGAGCGAACTGGGCCGCGAGACGGTGAGCGCCTACGCCGCCGCCAAAGGTGGCCTGAAGATGCTTACGCGCAACATCTGCTCCGAGTTTGGCGGTTACAACATCCAGTGCAACGGCATCGGCCCTGGCTACATAGCCACCCCGCAGACGGCTCCGCTGCGCGAGCGCCAGCCCGACGGCAGCCGCCATCCCTTTGACAGCTTCATCATCGCCAAGACACCCGCCGCGCGCTGGGGCACACCCGATGACCTGATGGGCCCGGCCATCTTCTTAGCCTCTGACGCCTCCGACTTTGTCAATGGGCACATCCTCTATGTCGACGGTGGCATCTTAGCCTATATAGGCAAGCAACCCTGACAGGGCCCACGGTCAGCCCACCTACACATGCGGCATAGCCATTCGCCACGGCGGTGGCTATGCCCTGGCTGGCCCTCGCCAGCTGCCGGCCCACCGATACCATCTTAACCCGTGCCACTCCCTAACAGGCTCATCCACTCCCACAGTAATTTTCATTTTCATGGTTTTCCATGATGAGATTTATTTGCACGGCTCATTTTTATAGGCTATCTTTGCACCATATACCATCTTTACCATTAACGAAGCAATAACAGAAACAGCAAAGACCTCCTAATCGCCCAGGGCGACAACCTACATAAGGCCCGCCTATATGAGCATCTCCAGAGAAAATATCATTCGTCAACATTCTAATCAGACATATCATTATGAGAAACTCTTTTCAAACCATCATCGCAGCACTCCTACTGATAGGAAGCAACCAGTCGGCCCGTGCCCAGACATTCTCAACTATGAGCGAAAATGAGCGTAATGCCAAACTTACTCAGATAGCCTTAAAAGTGTATAAGGCAAAAAAATTTAGCAAGTACTATTCCAATTATGGCTATTCTGGCAAGTACGAAATAACGCCATTCAACAAAGGTGTAGATGAGAATGACAAAGCAAGTATAGAACGAGACAAAATCTTAGGAAAATTACAATATATAGTAAAGCTCTATAGCAAGCCTGGAGCCAAATGGGGGTCTTTCACCATAGCCAAAGTATACGTATCTGACAAGTCTGGTAAGGCTTGGTCTATTATGTTTGGCAATGATAACATGGTCTACTCTTATTGGAACTGTCCTGAACCTTTCAAGTAATTAAGATGATAACAGGCCGGCAACTATTCAGCCTGTCAAGATGAAGAGCAGGGGACGGCTTTTCCACCGCCCCCCGCTCATCCGCCTACTCATAAAATACATATATTTCAGCCATAACAGACCAGCATGAACATTCCACCAGACTTATTAGCGCGCATACAGGCTACAGGCATAACAGAGGAAGACTACGAGCGGATTGGACAGTTTACGAATATGGTAGACAGCATATCGCCCCTGTTTTTCCAAGCCTTCTCCATCTTCGATTACCACAAGATGCGCATCCATCATATAGCGACAAAAAATTACGGACTACTGAACATGGACAGAGAGGAAGCCATGAATAAAGGCGGGGATTACATATATAGCTATATGACCGAGAATGAGAGCAATAAAACGTTGACATTAGCAGCATGCAGGCAAGACTTTGTAAGAAACCAGCCTGCCTGCGAGCGCAAAAACATCGTCTTCTTCCGCAACTTCCCAGTACAGATACATGGGAAGAGTACTGCTATAAGCTATAGAAGCATCGCACTCGAAATAGCTCCTGACGGCCGCACATGGTTAGGATTGGGTATTCAGAGCCTGTCGCCATTGAAAAAAGGCAACCTATTAGTGGCTCAGAATATAAAGACACACGAACAATGGACTTTGGACATGGACTCAGAGCAGTGGGTTAAGACTTCCCTACCCCAGCTAAGTGACAAGGAGAGGGAAATACTGAACCTGGCAGCTCAGGGACTGATGACTAAGGAGATAGCCGACATACTAAACCGGACAGAGAGCACAATAGAGACACACCGCAGAGCACTATTCAAGAAACTGAATGTAACCAACATGATGGAGGCCGTAGGCTATGCCATGACTTACCACCTGTTGTAAAGGCGTAATCCAATGCTCGCACAGATACAAAGACCGATAAATATTTTCATTTCCATGGTTTTCCACGATAGCATTTATTTGCGCGGCTCACTTCTATATACTAACTTTGTGCCATATACCATCTTTACCATTAACGAAGCAATAGTAGAAACAGAAAAGACCGCCATCATCGCCCTGTGCGACAACCTCCATGAACCCATCTACATGAGGATCGCCGGAGGAGACATCATTCGCAAACATTCTAATCAGACATATCATTATGAGACACTCTTTTCAAACCCTCATCGCAGCACTCCTACTGATAGGAGGCAGCCAGTCGGCCTGCGCCCAGATGTTCTCTACTATGGGAGAGAGCCAGCGCAACGCCCAGCTTACCCAAATAGCCCTGAATGTCTATAAGCACAAGATGTTTAGCAAGTACTATGCTAATTACGGATATTGCGGTAAGTCTGAGATAACCACATTCAACCGGGGAATCAACACCAATGATAAAAAAGATGTGGAACGAAGCAGCCATTTAGGACTTTTGCAATATAAGGTAACTCTCTATTGCAAACCAGGGACTAACCATGGCTCTTTCCCCATAGCCAGGGTGTACGTATCTGACAAGTCTGGCAAGGCATGGTTCATCAGATTTGGCAATGACAACATGGCCTTTCCTTCCTGGAACTACCCTGACGCCTTCAAATGATTAACAACCATAAAATAACAATTATGAAAAAGCTATGTATGACAATGGCCATGATACTATGCGTATCAGTAGGCTGTATGAAAATGTGGGCTGGTAACAACGACCATGACCTGGAAAAAGTCAGAGACTTCTATCGCCAATATGCGGTAGCCTATAGCATTAAGAATCTCAAGGCCTCTTTTGCCAAATGCGATTCGCTGCTGAAGATTTACTGCTCTGAGACTATATGCAAGGACACCAAAGACGACCGCGGGGGAACTGGTATATACTATGACTATGCCACAGATGATGCAGGCATAGACACATTGTCGGTTAAGACTCTTGATGTAAAACCTGTAGGCAACAACTATATTGTGACATACAAACGGAACGCCAAAGATGACCGTAACCGTTACTACATCCGCAGTATAAAGCTAAGAGTTACCGTAAAGGGTGGTAAAATCAATCAAGTAAAAGAGATTCTATAATTAAGATGGTAACAGGCTGATGACTATCTCTACCTGTCAAGATGAAGAGTACGGGGCGGCTCACCCCAACCGCCCCACTCATCTTACCTATCTACCAACCAATAAAACACATATATTTCAGCCATGAGTAAAAATAAAGCTCCCATTTATCCAATATACCATACCGTAAAATGGATTTATAAGGCATTGCATGTCACAGCCGAATTTGGTCTCAATGTTATAATGGCCATAGCGGCGTTCTTAGCACCCTCTTACTTTAAAGACGGCCCTTACATATAAGCGCCAGCAACTAAGTGCATATTACAAACAAGAAAGACAAAACTTATGACTGAACTTTATGTACAAAGAGCATGGTGGGGGAAAAATGGTCGTGCTATGGGGGTTATAATACTCTTTTATATTCTGTCGCCTATTTATGTAATAGGGTCATTATTCATTATTATAGTAACTGCCACAAACCCTCTTCAGCGGCTAAGGGACTTACGCTATTATCTGGGCTGTTGGCGCACATACCACTACAAGTTTACGGAGAGAGGATGGGAAAGAAAAAACGAACTGGGCTATTTCTACAACTATTACAGCTACGACATACAATGCAATCCCCGAATTATTAAATTCGTTGAAAAAGTGATACACGCTGAAGCGTATGCTAAATACAAGGGCTGCAGACTGGTAATAGTAGCTACCCATGACAGAAAAAGGCAAGCTATCCATTGGGTAGACTTCAGTATATGGGACGGACAACAAGTCAAAAAAGACTATAGACTAACCGATAAAGACTGGACGAGAATAGAAAGATGGTTTTACAGGTACCCCGGTAGTGTTTCGACATTCAAGAACACTGAGCCAGAAGAGTACGAGATGGCATCCGAAGTCTACGAATGTGTGCATATTGATTTTTAACTTATAACAGACCAGCATGAATATTCCACCAGACTTATTAACGCGCATACAGGTAACCGGCATAACCGAGGAAGACTACAAGCGGATAGAGCCGTACGTGAAAATGATAGACAACATATCGCCCATGTTCTGCGCAGAATACTATATCTTTGACTATCACAGGATGGTATGTTACCATGCCGCTCCGGGACAAGGCTCTTCGGGTTTCCCCTACAGGGAACATGCCACAGATATCGCAGAGCTATGCCGGGACATGCCACAGGAACTATCAGACAAGATGTGGCTACACACCATAGAATGGCAAGATTTTGTAAAAGGCATACCCGCAGACGAGCAGGCCAACTGTGTATTCACTTGCAACTTTCAATTCGACACTAAATATAGGAGAAGAACTATCTGCTACAAGAGCAGGGTGCTGCAAGCTGCGCCCGATGGCAGGCCTTGGCTCGAGTTTGGCATGCAGAGCGAGATGCCATACAAGTCTCCTTGCATTATGACGGCCTATAACACAAAGACCAAGAG
>CAKPRX010000072.1 GCA_934183135.1 uncultured Prevotella sp. | reverse complement strand
CATTCAGCACGAAATCCTTGACAGGGCTGCCCTCCTTGTGGTAGCGCCAGTCGCGGAAAAGGTTGTCGCCGAAGCCCTCCTTGTCAGTAGCCTTCAGGAAGCGGGCCGGTATAATCTGGTCGGTATCTACATTCTCCAGGGGGAGGGGTACGCATGTACTTATGATGGTGTCAAATTTCTGTTTCATTGTGAAGATGTTAATGGTGGATTACAACGTGCGTGGGTCGCTTATTACGCCAGTTACCGCAGCGGCAGCCGCTACCAGTGGCGATGCCAGTATGGTGCGTGCCCCTGGTCCCTGACGACCCTCGAAGTTGCGGTTGCTGGTAGACACGCAGTACTTACCGGCCGGAACCTTGTCGTCGTTCATGGCCAAGCATGCCGAACAACCCGGCTGGCGGATAACGAAGCCCGCATCGGCCAGCACGCGGTCCAGGCCCTCGGCCCGTATCTGCCGGTCTACCGCCCAGGAGCCAGGCACGAGCCACGCGGTGATGCGGTCGGCCTTCTTCCTGCCCTTTACCAGGGTCGCGAAAGCCCTGAAGTCCTCTATGCGCCCGTTGGTGCAGGCACCTAAGAACACATAGTCTACCGGATGTCCCAGCAACTTCTCTCCGGGCTTGAAGCCCATGTACTCGAGCGACTTCAGATACGACGCCTTGCCGGCCTCGTCTACCCCGTCCATGCTCTCCAGCGTGGGTATGGTCTCTGTGATGCCGATGCCCATACCCGGGTTGGTCCCATACGTTATGCGAGGCTCTATGTCTGCCGCGTCAAAGGTCAGTTCCTTGTCAAATACGGC
Source organism: uncultured Prevotella sp. (assembly GCA_934183135.1). GTDB lineage: Bacteria > Bacteroidota > Bacteroidia > Bacteroidales > Bacteroidaceae > Prevotella. The sequence goes on along the minus strand of CAKPRX010000072.1, from coordinate 10,286 downwards.
ATCGTCGCCGCTCCTGAGGGTCTGCCAGTAAGCCACGGCCTTGTCCCAGTCGGCCCCGGTAGGCGCGTACCCCCTGCCCTTGATGTAGGCAAACGTGGTGGCATCTGGGGCGACAAAACCACCTCGTGCTCCCATCTCAATGGACAGGTTGCAGAGCGTAAGACGCCCCTCCATAGACATATTGCGTACTACGTCGCCCGCATACTCTACAAAGTAGCCCGTGGCACCCGACGTGGTAATCTGGGCCATCAGGTATAGGGCCACATCCTTGGCCGTTACGCCCGGGGCCAGCGTTCCGTTGATGCTAATGCGCATCGACTTGGGTTTCTGCTGCAATATACACTGCGAGGCCATGACCATCTCGACCTCGCTGGTACCGATGCCGAAAGCCACGGCACCCATGGCCCCATGGGTAGAGGTGTGCGAGTCGCCGCAGACGATGGTCATGCCCGGCAAGGACAGTCCCCTCTCCGGGCCCACCACGTGTATGATGCCGTTGTCCTTCGTGTTCATCTTAAACTCCGTCAGTCCGAACTCTGTGCAGTTCTTGTCGAGCGTGTCTACCTGCTTGCGGCCCACGGGGTCGGCTATGGGCTTGTCCTGGTCGTGTGTGGGAATGTTATGGTCTGGCATACAGAATATCTGTCCTGGTCTGAAGCACCGAAGCCCACGTGCCCGCATGCCTGCGAACGCCTGCGGCGAGGTCACTTCATGACAGTAAAGACGGTCTATATATAACTGAGTGGGACCGTCGCTCACTACCTGAACCGTATGCTTGTCCCAGATTTTGTCGAAGAGTGTGTTCATTTTCTAAACTTATTTATACAATCTATGTAAGCCTCTACCGAGGCCGTAACTATATCTGTATTGGCGCCAAAGCCATAATACACGTTTCCATCGTATTCCACCTGCATGTGAACTTTACCCACGTCGTCTGAGCCCTTGCTGATGGCCTGTATGGTGAACTCCTTGAGCGTCATCTGCTTGGTTATTATCTTCTTGAGAGCCTTGATGGCAGCGTCTACAGGGCCATTGCCCGACGAGGCGTCCTCGAACTTCTGTCCGCTGATGTCCAGTCCTATGCTGGCCACGCTCTTTACCCCCTTGCCGGTGGTTACCTGCAGGTAGTCGAGCTTCACGGCGTGGTTCTCCGAGCGGTCGGCGCCGGCCAGAACCAGCACGTCGGCGTCGCTTATCTCCTTCTTCTTGTCGGCCAGTTTCAGGAATTCCTTGTAGATGCTGTCCAGCTTGGCCTCGTCAGACACATCGACGCCATTGACATGCAGCCTGTACTTCAGGGCTGCCCGGCCCGAGCGGGCGGTAAGTACGATAGAGTTGTCCTCCAGTCCCACATCCGTGGGGTTCATTATCTCGTAGGTCTGGACGTTCTTCAGCACACCATCCTGGTGAATACCGCTCGAGTGGGCAAACGCGTTGCGGCCCACGATGGCCTTGTTGGGCTGTACGGGCATGTTCATCAGGCTGGAGACCATGCGCGACGTGGGATATATCTTCGTGGTGTTGATATTGGTGTCTATGTCCAGGTGCCTGTGGCACTTCAGTATCATGGCTATCTCCTCGAGCGACGTGTTACCGGCCCGCTCGCCTATACCGTTGATGGTAACCTCTACCTGGCGGGCTCCGCTCAGCACACCGCTCAGCGTGTTGGCCGTGGCCATGCCCAGGTCGTTATGGCAGTGGGTCGATATGACCGCCTGGTCTATATTGGCGACGTTATCCTTCAGATACTTAATCTTGGCGGCATACTCCGTGGGCAGACAGTAGCCTGTGGTGTCCGGGATGTTTACCACCGTGGCACCCGCCTTGATGACGGCTTCTATCACGCGGGCCAGATACTCGTTGTCGGTACGTCCGGCATCCTCGGCGTAGAACTCTACGTCCTCCACATAGCGCTTGGCGTACTTCACGGCGGCCACGGCGCGCTCTATAATCTGCTCGCGGGTCGAGTTAAACTTGTATTTGATGTGCGAGTCGCTGGTTCCTATACCCGTATGTATGCGCTTGTGCTTGGCATACTTCAGCGACTCGGCCGCCACGTCTATATCCTTCTCCACGGCGCGGGTCAGGGCACAGATGGTGGGCCACGTTACGGCCTTGCTGATCTCGATGACCGAGTTGAAGTCGCCCGGCGACGAGATGGGGAAGCCTGCCTCTATCACATCGACGCCCAGCTGCTCTAACTGTTTTGCTACCTGAATTTTCTCTACCGTATTCAACTGGCAGCCCGGTACCTGCTCGCCGTCCCGGAGCGTCGTGTCGAATATAAAAAGCCTTTCACTCATATTTTTCTATACATATTATATTATAAACAAAAAGCCTTTCGCACTTGTGGAAGTGGAAAGGCTTAGTATTATCCTCAATTCATCTGTACATACTGACATGCCCCACACTTCCAACTACGCCGTGCAGTCGAATCTTTAGGATAATGCCGTTCAGTATGTTACTGGTTACAATCATCATTGCTCTCATTTAGTTAATGCAAAGTTATAAAGAAAAAGCCAACTGCACAAACAAAATATTACTTTTTTCAGCTAAAAACTTACATTTACCTATTTTCGGCGCCGATATTGTTATTTTTTCGTTTTCCTTCATTGCCATGGCGCGGGTTGCCGTGGTGTCAGAACGGCACCTGGTCGCTCTGCGGTGGCAGCGGGTCGGCATAGGGGTCATTCATGCGGCTGCTGATAAACTCGCCGCCATTGGCGTCGACGGGAGGTGCCGGTGAGTCTTCGGGATCCTGGAAACGGGTGTACTCGCCCTTGAAGGTGAGGAGCACATCGCCCGTGGCACCCTTACGGTGCTTGGCTATGATGATCTGAGCCATGCCGTGGAGGTCGTGTCCCTGTTCGTCCTGGAAGATGCGGTAGTACTCAGGACGGTGAACGAACATAACCATGTCGGCGTCCTGCTCTATGGCACCCGACTCACGGAGGTCGCTCAGCTGAGGGCGTTTGCCCTCCAGGCCCTCGCGCCCCTCGACACCACGGTTGAGCTGCGACAGTGCCAGGATAGGTATATCCAGCTCCTTGGCCAGTCCTTTGAGCGACTGCGATATCTTGGACACCTCTTCCTGTCGGCTTCCAAAGTTCATACCGGTAGCGTTCATCAGCTGCAGATAGTCTATCATGATAATCTTGACCCCCTTCTCGCGTACCAGGCGGCGGGCCTTGGTACGTAGCTCAAAGATAGACAGGCCGGGGGTGTCGTCTATGTACAGGGGGGCACCCTGCAGGCTGGTAATGTTCTTGTCCAGCCGTTCCCACTCGTCCTTGGACAGCTGTCCGTTAAGCATCTTGTTGCCCGGGATGGAACATACGTTGGATATGAGACGGTTTACCAGCTGCACGTTGTTCATTTCGAGCGAGAAGAAAGCTATCGGCACATTGTAATCCACGGCTATGTTCTTGGCCAGCGACAGGGCAAACGAAGTTTTACCCATGGCAGGTCGTCCGGCTATGATTACCAGGTCCGAAGCCTGCCAGCCGCTGGTCTTCTCGTCCAGTTTGTGGTAGCCGGTGGGCACACCCGTCAGGCCGCCGCTGTTAGCCGATGCCTTCTGCAGGATGTTGATGGCCTGGTTGATGACGGGGTCTACCTGGACATAGTCTTTCTTCATGTTGTGCTGCGAGAGTTCGAACAGGCTGCCCTCGGCTTCCTGCATGAGCTCGTTAACGTCGATAGACTCGTCAAAAGCCTTGGTCTCAATGACGCTCGCATACGAGATGAGCTGTCGGGCCAAGAACTTCTGAGCCAGGATACGGGCGTGGTACTCTATGTGGGCCGACGAGGCCACGTTGTGGCTCAGCTCGAGCACGTACATGGGGCCGCCCACGTCGTCCAGGGTGCCCTCGCGCTTGAGTTCTTCTATCACCGTAGATATGTCCACGGGGTGCTCGTCCATGTTGAGCGTCTGGATGGCCTGATACAGTTTCTGGTTGCGTGGCTCGTAGAACGTCTGAGGCTTCAGAAACTCAGAGACTACCGAGAAGGCGTCCTTGTCTATCATCAGTGCGCCCAGCACCAGCTTCTCTATGTCCAGCGCCTGGGGCTGCAGGTGTCCATACGATGTATCTATAGGCGTCGAAGATGTCTTGCGCCGTGTTGTATTACTTCTTTCTGCCATAAAAGTTTATTGTATTATCATACCAACGTGTCTCATAGGTTCTGCCCAGTGGCGTCTCGCTGACCGCCGAGCCGCAGCCGACCTTATGCAAAGGGCGTGCAAGGAGAGTGCAATTGAACTTGTTCGAATTGCCGAGCCGCAGCCGACCTTATGCAAAGGTAGTGCAAAGTAAGGTAAATACAAAATAAAATATTATATTTATTTAGGCCCCCACCATAGCCCACTCTCCGAGTATCTCAGCCACAATCGGCCTTACCGTGACGCCCCTGGCAACAGAAGCAGTTGTCTCAGACAATAGCCGAGGTCTACCTACCCGTTTCCCACATTTGCCATCAGCACGTAGACGGTTATCCTCTGTCTGCCGCCAGTACCACCTCTACATATACCTTGATTATATATACGCGCGCGCGACTTACACGGGGTGTGGCTCGCGTAAGCCATGGCTATCATAACCATCTCGAAAATGGCGAAAAACCTTTACACACGACTGTATATTTATGCAAAACCAGCGGCGATAATGTATAAATATACAGTCGTAACGTCCGTTTTTGGGGGCATAAATCCCGGAAAATTTTATCAAACCAGGACGATTTTCGGGGCCGTCTGGGCCATTTTGGAGCATCTTGAGGGCGGTAAAAGTAACAACCTTTTACAAAATAACGGTATTTCACGCCTTTTTCGCCTCTATTTTCGGCTCTTTCGAGGACGATTTGCGGAGTTGCCGCGATGGTCATTTTGGTGCTCGCGATGGTCATTACGATTCTAATGACCATCGCGGGCGAAAAAATGATGGTTTCCGGGTGGTCAGGAAATGGCCGTTTTCGCCACCGCTGCCCCTACGGCGAGCGTACAGGCAAACGACAGAGGCCCGAAAAGCCCTGGCCCGATGCCGAAACGTCCGAAATGTATATTTATGCAATATGAGAAAAAACTTTACGATACGTGTTGCCGAATTGTCCATTGGCAGTAGTGGGCAGGAAGCCTGTGCCTGTACACAGGAAGACGCTTTTGGGCCTTTCCCCTTTTGCCTTTTGGTGTTCCAAGTACAGCTCCCTATACCTTAATTATATATACGTGCGCGTAAGGAGATATTTCCAGTCCATTTATGCTAATTTGCGAGAGAATAAATGTAACTTTGCATAAGGCTGTCGATGCAGCCCTGCTATAATATGTACGATATACAAGAATAAGAATACTTCCAATAGCCTTATGGAAACATTTGATAATGCCATAAACGATGACCGCCTGGTGCTGGTAGACTTCTACGCCACCTGGTGTCAGCCCTGCCAGATGCAGCACCCTGTGCTTGCCGAACTCAAAGCACAACTGGGCGACCGGCTGCGTATCCTCAAAATCAATATAGACCAGCATACCGATACCGCGGCACGGTTCCAGGTGCGGTCGGTGCCCACGCTGATGCTGTTCAGGCAAGGGCAGCAGCTCTGGCGGCAGTCGGGCTATCTGTCATTGTCCGACTTACGGGCCACCTTGGCCCCATTTCTGTCACAGCAGTAAAGATTGAACCGTATGCGCCAACTATCTGTACGCCAGCTGTCTCTGTTCGACGACGAGGAAGATGCCGACAGTGCTGCCAGCCCTGTCTACGACCACACCCAGCTGTTCGAGCGCTTGGCCCAGTCAGCCTTTCGCAGCCGTTTTCACCTCTCGGCCGCCGACCGGGCCTACATCCACTCGCGCGGGCTGGCCACCATCCGCCAGCATGCCGCCACCTTTGTGGCCCAGCGGCTGGCCCCTGCCGTCATAGCCAACGACGGACGGCAGACACCCATGCGCGGGCATCCCGTCTTTGTGGCCCAGCACGCCACCGGTTGCTGCTGCCGTGGCTGTCTGTATCGCTGGCACCACATAGCCCCCGGCCATCAGCTTACCCCGGCCGAACAGCAGTATGCCGTAAGCGTGCTGATGGCCTGGATAGAACGCCAACTACAACGTAACCCTCAATGAACATCACAGACATACTACACACCACCCAGTTGCCAGCCGCCGACATAGCCGAGGCGGTCAACGAGGCGCTGAGCGCCCATACCCAGGTGGTCGTAACGGCTCCGCCGGGAGCCGGCAAGTCTACCCTGTTGCCCCTGACCATCCTGGACGCCCTCAAGGGCGGCGGCCGGGTACTCATGCTGGAACCCCGCCGGCTGGCAGCCCGCCAGATAGCCGAGCGCATGGCCGCCCTGCTGGCCGAGCCTGTAGGCCAGACCGTGGGATACCGCGTACGGTTTGACACGCGCGTCTCGGCAGCCACCCGGATAGAGGTGCTTACCGAGGGCATACTCACCCGTATGCTGGTGGCCGACGCCACCCTCGACGGGGTGAGCGTGGTCATCTTCGACGAGTTTCACGAGCGGAGCATCAACACCGACCTGGCCCTGGCGCTAACCCGTGCGGCCCAGCAGATTATACGTCCCGACCTGCGTATAGTCATCATGTCGGCCACCATAGACACCACCACCCTATGCCATGCCCTGCAGGCACCGCTCATCAGCTGTCAGGGCCGTATGTACGATGTACAGACCCACTATGCCGACCACGACACCGACCCGCGCTACATGGCGCAGGCTGTGGCAGCCACCGTGGCCCGTGCCCACCGTCAGCACGAGGGCGACATCCTGGCTTTTCTGCCCGGACAGGCCGAGATAAGCCAGTGCGCACAGCTACTGGCCGACACGCTGGCACCCACAGAGGTATATCCACTATACGGCCAGCTGTCGCCCGAACTGCAGCGGCGCGCCATAGCCCCCTCGCCACCAGGCCGGCGCAAGGTAGTACTGGCCACGCCCATCGCCGAGACCTCTATCACCATCGAGGGGGTACGTATCGTGGTCGACTCGGGTCTGTGCAGGGCCTTGGTATTCGACCCGCGTACCGGCCTGTCGCACCTGGCCACCACCCGTATCAGCCTGGACATGGCTACACAGCGGGCCGGACGCGCGGGCCGTGTGGCAGCCGGTGTGTGCTACAGGATGTGGGCCAGGGCTTCGGAACACTTGATGGCGGCCCAGCGCAAGCCCGAGATAGAGGAGGCCGACCTGGCCCCCATGGTGCTGGACGTAGCCGCCTTCGGCGAGTCGCAGGTGTCGGCGCTGCCCTGGATAACCCCGCCTCCCACGGGCAATGTGGGCCGTGCCCAGCAGTTGCTCAGGCTGTTAGGGGCCATAGACACTCTGGGCGCCATAACCCCTCAGGGACGGGCCATGGCTGCCCTACCCTGTCATCCGCGTATAGCCCGCATGATACTGGGTGGCGCCACGGGTCAGCTAAAGGCCCTGGCCTGCGACATAGCGGCACTGCTCGAGGAGAAAGACCCCATGGGCGACGAGGCGGGTACCGACCTGTCCCTGCGCATTGGCGTCATGCGTGACAAGCGGGTACGCAGTATGACAGGGCGGTGGGCGCGCCTCGGCCAGATAGCCCGCGAATACCGGCGTATGGTTCATGTGGCCGAGGACAACACGGCCGTAGACCCGCAGGAAGTGGGCCTGTTAGTGGCCTATGCCTACCCGGAGCGCATAGCCATGGCTGTCGACGGGATAGGTACCTACCGACTGGCGGGAGGACAGACGGTACGGATAGACCATACCGACAGCATGTCGGCCCATCCCTGGCTGGCCATCGCCTCGCTCCATACCGGGCAGGGCGACGGCCGGGTGTTCCTGGCAGCGCCCTTGGTGCCAGGCGAGCTGGTGGGCACCTCGCTGGTTACAGAGCGCAGCAACCTGTCGTGGAACAGCAAGCAGAACGGAGTGGTGGCCCGGCGCGAGTGGCGCATCGGCCAACTGCTGATAGACAGCAGGCCGCTGACGGATATAGACCCTCAGGAGGTTATCCGCGTGGTGTGCGAGGCTGTCAGCCGCGAGGGGCTCAGCCTGCTGGACTGGAACGACCGTGTAAGTCAGCTCCAGCGCCGGGTGGCAGCCGTTTCGGACTGGCATCCGGAGTTAGCCCTGCCCTGTCTGGCCACCGAGCATCTGCTGTCTACGGCCGACAGCTGGCTGCCGTTCTACCTGGAACAGGGCGGCCGTCTGCTCTGTACGCCTGGCGACCTGAGGCACATCAACCTCTATGAGGTGCTGTGGGGCCTTATACCTTACGAGCTGCAGCAAGACATAGACAGGCTGGCTCCCAGTCATATCCAGGTGCCCACAGGCAGCCAGATAAGGGTAGACTACCGTCGGGGCGCCGAGGCCCCGGTGCTGAGCGTGCGCCTGCAGGAGTGTTTCGGACTGGAGCGTACTCCCTGTGTCGACAATGGCCGCCGGCCTGTACTTATGGAGCTGCTCTCGCCCGGTTTTAAGCCTGTCCAGATGACCCAGGACCTGCAGAGCTTCTGGCAGAACACTTATTTCGAGGTGCGCAAGGAGCTCCGCCGGCGCTACCCTAAGCACTACTGGCCCGACAATCCCCTGGAGGCGCAGGCCGTACGTGGGGTAAGGCGCACGCAGCCCAAGGGCAACCACCGATAGCCATCGGGCAGAAAAAACAGGACAACAGATAATTTTTCCGCGACTTATAGCAGCTGACTATTAGTATTTTTTGTAAATTTGCACATTATGATTAGAAAGATTAGGTTAACACTGGCCGTCGTATTCTTCAGCCTTATCACGCTGCTGTTCCTCGACTTTACCGGAACGGTACACGCCTGGTTAGGATGGATGGCCAAGGTACAGTTTCTGCCGGCCGTACTGGCGCTCAACGTGGGCGTGGTGATTGGCCTGCTGGTTCTCACACTCCTGTTTGGCCGCATCTACTGTTCGGTGATATGCCCCCTGGGTGTCATGCAGGACATCATATCCTGGCTAAGCGGTGTGCGCAACAAGCGGCGCAAGCGGATGCGTTTCTCCTATTCGCCCGCACGGTCAGGGCTGAGGTACACCATGTTAGTGGTGTTCGTCGTCCTGTTGGTGGCAGGCGTGGGCTCGCTCTTCACACTGCTGGCGCCGTACAGCGCGTACGGCCGTATAGCCCAGAATGTGCTGCAGCCCATCTACCTGATGGCCAACAACGGGCTGGCCTATATCGCCACACGGGTAGACAGCTACGCTTTCTACGGGCGCGATGTTTGGGTGCGCTCGGGAGCCACCCTGGCCGTAGCCGTGGCCACCTTATTGATAACAGGTGTACTGGCGTGGCGCAACGGACGCACCTACTGCAACACGATATGCCCTGTGGGTACCGTGCTGGGGTTCGTGGCCCGTTTTGCCTGGTTCAGGGTGCGTATAGATGAGCACAGGTGTGTAGGCTGTGGGCTCTGTGCCAAGAGCTGTAAGGCTGCCTGTATAGATGCCAGGAACCACCATATAGACTACTCGCGCTGCGTAACCTGTGGCGACTGTCTGGACCACTGCCACAAGGGTGCCCTACGCTACGGGCGACCCGTCAGGCAGATGGCTACGGCCACGGTAAGCACGCCAGAGAAGACTTCCAGCGTCTCTGGGGAGGCTGCCAGCAAAGCCGAGGTAGACACCTCGCGCCGCTCTTTCCTCTTGGCGGCAGCCGTGGCCACCACGACCGCTGCCATGGCTCAGGAGAAGAAGAAGATAGACGGTGGCCTGGCTGCCGTAGAGCAGAAAGAGGCTCCCCGCCGTCAGACACCCATCACCCCGCCGGGGTCGCTGTCGGCCCAGCACATGGCACAGCACTGCACGGCATGTCAGCTGTGTGTGGCCGAGTGCCCTAACGATGTACTGCGCCCGTCAGTAAGACTACAGACATTCATGCAGCCCACCATGTCGTACGAGCGGGGCTACTGCCGGCCAGAGTGCCACCGCTGCAGCGAGGTATGCCCGACGGGTGCCATCAAGCCCATCAAGGCCGAGGATAAGTCGGCCATACAGATAGGCCACGCGGTGTGGGTCAAGAAGAACTGTATTGTATTTACGGATGGCGTGGAGTGTGGCAACTGTGCCCGCCACTGTCCGTCGGGGGCCATTATGATGGTGCAGAGCGACCCCAAGGATGAGTACAGCCCCAGGTTTCCGGCTGTCAACCTGTCGCGCTGCATTGGATGCGGTGCCTGCGAGAACGTTTGCCCCGCCAAGCCGTTCAGCGCCATACACGTTGAGGGCCACGAGGTACACAAGTATATTTAGACCACTACTATAAAGTTGTATGCACGATGAAG
>CAKPRX010000071.1 GCA_934183135.1 uncultured Prevotella sp. | reverse complement strand
ACAGTGGCGCTTGCGCGCGAAGTAGCCGCGGAAGCCGTAGGCCCCTAAGACCTGGAGGGTGCGGAAGAGGACGAAGAGGCTGAGGCGATGGACGAAGTGGCGCTCGCTGGGCACCTCGGTATAGTTGCGCAGCGACTGGTAGTACTCGTAGACCAGCTCGCGGCGCAGCTTGTTGGGATAGCGGGCAGAAGCCTGCCAGAGGAAGGAGGCCAGGTCGTAATAGTAGGGGCCGCGGCGGCCGCCCTGGTAGTCTATGAAGTGGGGCTGCCCCTGGCCGTCAAGCATCACGTTGCGTGCCTGGAAGTCGCGGTAGAGGAAACTGTCGGACGGTTCGGCCGTCAGGTCGCGCGCGAACATACGGAAGTCGGCCTCGAGCTTGAGTTCGTGGAAGTCGAGCTCAGTAGCCTTGAGGAAACAGTACTTGAAGTAGTTGAGGTCGAAGCGTACACTGTCCTCGTCGAACTCTGGCTGAGGATAACAGACCGCCCAGTCGAGCCCGCGGGCACCGCGCAGCTGTATATTGGGCAGTTCGCGGATGGTGCGGAGCAAGAGCTGGCGCTCGTGCTGGTTGTAGCGGCCGCCGGCATCGCGCCCGCCCTTGAGGGCATCGTAGAGAGAGGTGGAGCCGAGGTCGGTCTGCAGATAGCGCAGCTCGTCGTCGCTCACGGCAAGGATAGCGGGGACGGGCAGCTGGCGGGTGCCGAAGTGGCGGGTAAGGTAGATGAAGGCGTGGTCCTCGTCGCGGCTGGTGCCCACCACGCCGATAACCGTGTGGCCGTCGGCATCATAAAAACGGTAATAGGCGCGGTTGCTGCCGGCTCCCGCCAAGGGTTCTACCCGGCTCGGGGCGGCGCCGCGCCACGATGTGTATAGTTCTATCAGTCTGTCCATGACATGCGCTTTACATATTATAATATAGGGGGCGGCTACGGCCACCCTGCTGACAAAGGTAGCAAAAAAACGGCAGACTGTGGCGGTAGTGACCGACAAATGTATGGGCGGCAGCCAAAAAGTCCCTGACCGCCCTGTGGCTGTGGGCCAGGGGGCAGCAGGGACGGGCTGGCGTGGGGACAGGGAGCCGGGCGTATGGGCCGGCGGTCCCTGCCCCGGGCGTGCTACTGGATGGTGATGTAGACGGGGGTGCCAGGCTGGCGACGGTCGAGCAGCTGCATCAGACGGTGCAGGTATATGGCCGAGTTGAGCACCATGCCGGGCTTCAGGTTCTGTCCCACCAGGATACAGCCTGCCGTGTCGGCCGCCGTGTTGCCTGCGTGGATGCGCACACCCTCAAACTGGGGTACGCCCCACAGCAGTGGCAGCCACCGCTTGAACCGCGGGCTCAGCGTTACCACCACGGGGTAGCGCCCCTCGGGGATGGCGGTTTTGCCGCGTAGTTTGCGGGCGCCGTGGCGCAGGTCGCGCCAGGCGGGTTCGAGTGTGTCACACAGGTACTGGCCGTCTACCTCCAGGCGGCCGATGGTATAGCCTTTACGTTTGGCTATACGGGTCAGTTTCATTTCCATAGTCATCGTGTCAGTGTTAATGGTTAATAGCTCAGTTGGCATAGGCTGTCAGCAGCGTGTGCAGGGCCATACCGGCCACGCCAGCCATCCAGGTCCAGAAGCCCAGTTCGCGGCGCCCCTCGGGGGTCTGCAGATAGCGTTCTAAGAGCCACAGGCGGTGAGAAAACCAGCGCGACAGGCAGGCGAGCCGCCTACGCAGGGATAAGTCGTTGTTCTTGTTCATACTTTTCTTGTCTTTTAATGAGTTTATTGTACTTGTAACCGGTTACGGCAGCAAAGGTACAACAAGACAAGACTGGCATGAAAAATATCAGAAGGATGATACGTATCTACATCGTAACACGATGGACGACAGGAAGATACACAAAAATGTGAAACAAGGGCACGGGGACGTGTCAGCCCTGTACCTGGGCCACCAGGTGGTCTACCAGGTTGCGGAGAGCGTCGTCGCCCGTGAGAGCGCGGTTAACCGAGGAGCGCATGTCGCGGTTGCCCAGGGCGAGACGACGGCCATACTCGGCCTGGGTGACCGACGCATCGTAGACGCCACGCTCTATGAGCCGCCCGATGACCATACATACCAAGCGGGCGTTGAACAGGGTGTCCTTGGCACCGTTGAGCCGGGCCAGGCGGTCGGCCAGCGCGCTGACGAGAGCCTGCCACAGACTGGCTATATGGGGCTGCCACTGGGGCGTGGCGCAACTGTCTATACGGCGCACATACTCGGCCACGGCCTGGCGCATACGCTGCTCGGCCCCGGGGGCGTCGGCCTGACGGGCAAGGGCGTCTAACAGCAGCTCGCAGCTGACGAAGCGGCGCAGGGCATGGCGGGGCACGCGGAGGTAATAGGCGATGGAGACAAAATCGGGGACAGAGAGGGTGTACTCGCGGTGCAGATGATGGGGAAAGGCGTCGAGCGCCTGGGTGAGCAGCTCGCGACTGGCGGTCTGGTGGCGCTGGGCCATAGCCTGGAACGGGGAGCTGCCGGCCCACTCGTCACTGATATAGTGGGCGGTGCGCTCGCAGGTCTCATTGCTGCCCATGGCGGTGATGGTTACCTCTAACCGCTGGCCATAGGCGCGCAGGGCGACATCGGGACTGGCACCGAGCAGGTCGGCTATCTGCCGGCGGCACGCGGTGGCCTCGCCGCTGATATCCAGGGGCGTAAGCTGCAGGTACTTGTCGAGCTCGCTGACGAGCAGGGGCGTCGGGGCATCGGCCTGGTGGAGCATGCTGAGTATATCGCGTTCGAGCATGAGCATCTGGAGGTCGGCATCGCCCATCCGGGCCAGTGGCAGGTCGGCCCACTGGCTGTCCCACTCGTCAAAAGAGCCGTCATCGGGAGCAGGGGCCACATGGACAGGCCGCCCTACCTCGATGCTGGCCGTACAGCGCTGGTCGCCCACGTTGACCTGGGTGATGCTGCCGTAGAGCAGGCCGTACTCGGTGTCGTCGAGATAAGCGGCTATGCGGTGGCACTCGTCATTGGTAACATAGGCCACCACCTCGGCACCCACACAGGCCACGGCGGCCTCGGTGTTGCGGTGGTTCTCGCTGTCGCGCATCAGCACTACCCTACTGCCCGGAGCCTCGGCGAGCCGCTGGGCCAGCAGGGTGCCCTGCCAGGCATGATGCCTGAAACCTACGAGTGTACAGTGTATGGCGGTCATAGTGATGGATGGTATAGTGGTAATAGCGGATATGAGGGTTGGGTCTGATAGCGCTTGTTTTAGCATCGTCGGGCAATGGGCCGCAGCCCATCCCCTAAGTTCATGGGCATCGCGCCCCTGCTGGCTACAAAGGTAACGCAAAAATATGATACAACCATCAAAATATCGGAAGAAAAACGAGTCGTGGAAAAACCTTTACACACGGCTGTATATTTATGCAAAACGTGAGGCGGTTCTGCATAAATATACAGTCGTAACGGCCGCTCTACGGGGTGCAACTTCCTAAAAATTTCAACGAACCAGGACTATTTTTGGGGCCATCGGAGCCATTTTAGGGTACGGCGAGGGCGGCAAAAGTAACAGCATTTTACAAAATAGGGGCATTCAGCACCTTTTTCGCTCCTATTTCCGGCTCTTCCGAGGTGGTTTTTTAGGGGCGCCGAGATGGTCATTGCGGTGCTCGCGATGGTCATTACGATTCTAATGACCATCGCGAGCACAAAAATGATGGTTTTCGGGTAGTCTGAGAATTGCCGTTTTCGCCACCGCTGCACCCTCGGCGAGCGTACAGGCCAAATACAGAAGGCCCAAACGCCCCCGCCCAGTGCCTAAACGGCAGAAATGTATATTTATGCAATATCAGAAAAAACTTTACGATACCAGCCGGCGAACAGTCAGATGCCACCCGCGGACGGGAAGTCGGCGCCAGCACACTGGGGCGCTTTTCTGTTTTTTTATCCTTTCACTAAAAAAAACGCCGAGACCCACACACCACTGATATGGAGTGCGGGCCTCGGCGTTAAGGGTTATCAATACGATGGCGGCCGGCGTACTAATTGTTGACCGAGCCACCCACGATGTCGAGCAGTTCGCTGGTAATGGCGGCCTGACGGCTCTTGTTGTACTGCAAGTGCAGGGTGCGGAGCAGGTCGTCGGCATTGTCGGTAGCCGTCTGCATGGCCACCATGCGGGCAGCATGCTCTGAGGCTATACTGTCAAGCAGGGCGGTGTAAACCATCAGGTTGAGCAACTTGGGGACCAGCGAGCGGAGCACGTACTCCAGATTGGGCTCCACCAGGAAGTTGTCGTTAAGGGGCTTGGCCTCCTTGGCAACATGCTGGCGCTGGCGATCGCGCTGGCGCAGATACTCCTGGGCCTTGGCCGTGGCCACATTAGAGGTGAGGTCGCGGTCGTTCATCACCCCGATCTTCTCGGTAGAGAGGTCGATGGGCAAGAAGGTACGGCGGGTGAGTATCTGGGAACCGGCACTCTTGAAGTGGTGATAGATAAGTTCGACCTTGTCTATCTCGTGAGCCATATACTTGCGCGTAATGGTCTCAGACACCACTGCACAGTCGTGCGCGCTGGGCTTGTCGGCCAAGGCAGAGAAATCGCCTGCCGACTGCCAGCCGTTCTTCTGCACCCGTTCGGCCACCTTGCGGCCAACGGGGTAGATGACGACGTCGGTAATGCCCTGGGCCGCATACTCGGCCACGACATGCTCCATCATCTTGAGCACATTGGCATTGAACCCGCCACACAGCGAGCTGTTGCTGGAATAGACCACCAGGGCCACCCGCTTCACCTCGGCATGCCCCTGCTCCAGAATACTGGTAACATCGGGGGTGGAAGCCAGGAATGACTTCAGGATGTGCTCCAGCAGGTTCTCGTAAGGCAGCATATTCTGTATGGCGACCTGAGCGTGATGAAGTTTGGACGACGCTACCATCTTCATGGCACTCGTTATCTTGCGGGTGCTGTTGACACTGGCTATGCGGGTCTTTATTTCTTTCAGTGAAGCCATACGCGCTTATGCTTTAAACAGGGCGGCTACGCCCGACATTACTTCCTCGATGGTCTTGGTTATCATATCGTCTATTTTGCCTGATGCCAGGGTGTCTATCACATCCTGATGCTGTGAGCGCATCTGGTCAAGGAACTGGTCCTGGCACTGGCGGACGCGGTCAACGGGGACATCGCGCAGCAGGCCATGGACTCCGCAGTAGAGAATGGCTATCTGCTCGCCTACAGGCATAGGCGAATACTGCGGCTGGATAAGCAGCTGATTGTTCTTGCGGCCTCGGTCGATGGTCATGGCCGTCACGGGGTCCATATCGCTTGAGAACTTGGAGAAAGCCTCCAGCTCGCGGTACTGGGCCATATCTGTCTTGAGCGTACCGGCTACCTTCTTCATACTCTTGACCTGTGCCGAACCACCCACACGCGACACGGAGATGCCCACGTTGATGGCGGGACGGAAGCCCTGGTTAAACAGGTCGGTCTCGAGATATATCTGACCGTCAGTGATAGAGATTACATTGGTGGGGATGTAGGCCGACACGTCGCCAGCCTGCGTCTCGATGATAGGAAGAGCCGTGAGCGAGCCACCGCCCCTTACATGGCCCTTCATACATGCTGGCAGGTCGTTCATCTGCTCGGCTACTTCCTGCTGGTTGTTGATGCGGGCGGCACGCTCGAGCAGGCGGGAGTGCAGGTAGAACACATCGCCAGGATAAGCCTCACGGCCAGAAGGACGGCGGAGGATAAGCGACACCTCGCGGTAAGCGACAGCCTGCTTGGAGAGGTCGTCGTAAACCACAAGGGCCGAGTAGCCGCGGTCGCGGAAGTACTCGCCGATGGCGGCGCCCGCAAACGGGGCGTAGTACTGCATGGCAGCAGGGTCGGCAGCAGTGGCGCTCACCACAATGGTGTAAGGGAGGGCGCCGTGTTCCTTCAGGTTCTGCACCAGGGCAGCCACAGTAGAGGCTTTCTGGCCAATGGCCACATAGATACAGTAGACAGGATGGCCGGCCTCGTAGAAACTGCGCTGGTTGATAATGGTGTCGACGGCGATGGCGGTTTTACCCGTCTGGCGGTCGCCGATGATAAGCTCGCGCTGTCCACGGCCGATAGGTATCATGGAGTCGACAGCCTTCAGACCGGTCTGCAGCGGCTCCTTGACGGGCTGGCGGTAGATAACTCCAGGCGCCTTGCGGTCCAGAGGCATCTCGAACGAGTCCGTGAGGTCTATCTCTCCCAGGCCGTCAATGGGCTGACCCAGGGGGTTGACCACGCGGCCCAGGAAGTTGTCATTGACACGGATAGAGGCAATGCGGTGTGTGCGCCTAACGGTCTGTCCCTCCTTAATGCCAGCAGTGGGGCCCAGAAGCACACATCCTACGTTGTCTTCCTCCAAGTTCATGACGATAGCCATGGTTCCGTTCTCAAATTCGAGCAGCTCGTTGGCCTCGGCGTTGTTCAGCCCATAGATGCGGGCCACGCCGTCGCCTACCGTCAGCACAGTACCAACCTCATCGAACTGCTCGCTGCTGACAACCTGGTTAAGCTGTCGGAGAAGAACCTCGGATACCTCACTTGGTTTTATTTTATCTGACATATTAATTGTGTTTAATTGGCCATCTGCCATCACCGTGACGGTGCAACAGGTGGCCCGTTCGTTCTTTAGTTACTTTAATTCTGCAAGAATTTTCCGGAGCCCGCTCTTGACGCTGGCATCCATACGATAGGTATCGTACTCGAGGATAAACCCGCCAATGATGTCTGGGTCGACCTCTGTATTAAATTCCACAGTTCCACGAGTTTTGCTTTCTACCATCTGCCGCATCTTCTCCTCTATCGCGGGAGTCACGGCAGTAGCAGTAATCAGTCTGCCACAGGTGATATTCTTCTGTTTCCTATAAAGTGTAACATACGAGGCGGCCATAAACTGCAGAGCGTTCTCTCGCCCCTCTTTCAGGACCAGTGCCAGGAACCGGCGGGTCAGTTCGGCAGGCTCAGAGCCTGTCGCCGTGACCAGCAGGGCTTCCTTCTTATCGGCCTGAAGCATCGGGTTGGCGATAGCCGAGCGAAGCTGGGGAACCTCCAGGTAGCAACGGCCCAGACAGAGCATGTCGCGGCACACGGCGTCCTCGTTATTCAGCTCGGAGGCGCTCTTCAGAAGAGCGCGGGCATATCTCACAGATATCACTCCTAAATCCATAGCCTATCAGTTGTTTTCTTTATGTTGTGGAATATCATCCAGTATTCTGTCTATCAATGCCATCTGCTGGTCATTGTCAGACAGTTTCTCACGTAGTAGCTTCTCGGCTATCTGCACAGAGAGCTCAGCGACCTGCGAGCGTACCTGGCGCATGGCGTTCTGGCGCTCGCTGTCTATCTGCTGGCGCGCCTCGGAGAGCAGCCGTGCCCCCTCGTCGCGTGCCTGTCCCTGCGCTTTCTCTACAATGGCATCGCGGGCAGAGCCGGCTTCCTGAAGAATGTGGGCCTGCTTCTCGCGAGCCTCTTGTAGGATAGCGTCTCCTTCCTGCCTGACGTTCTCCAGGCGCTCGGAGGCTTCATGGGCCTTACGCAGACTGTCGTCAATATACCGCTTACGGTTTTCAACCGAACCGACTATCGCCGGCAGCGCATATTTGGCCAAGAATCCAAGCACCACCAGAAACGCCAGCGCCATCCAGAAAAGAAGCCCTAAATCGGGTGTCAGTATTGATGGCAAATTCATTATTCGTATTCCTTTCTTTGATTAGATAAGAAACGCACAGGCTGCAATAGCGAAAAGGGCACAACCCTCGACAAAGGCAGAGGTAAGAATCATGTTGGTCATAATCTTTCCAGAAGCCTCGGGCTGGCGTGCGATGGCGTCCATGGCCTGTCCGCCAATCTTACCGATACCCAAACCTGCACCAATAACTGCAATACCTGCACCCAGACCGCAGCCCAGCTTAGCCAGACCTTCTGCGGCTAATAAAGTTGAAATAATCATAGTTGTAATGTTTATTTGTTGTTAAATTTTAATTGTTATTCTAAGTCTATTCATTATCAGCCCGTCGCCCCTACTCAGCCTCGGGCTCCTTGTGAGCCAGGCCGATGAACACGGCGCTCAGCAGGGTGAAGACATAGGCCTGTACGAAGGCCACCAGGAGTTCCAGGCAGTTCATAAAGAGCAGCATGACCGCGCTGAACAAGTTGAGCCCGATGCCAAAGCCTACGCCCAGCGACCAGCCGAGGAATATCACGCAGGTAAAGCTGAGGATTACCGCGTGGCCAGCCATCATGTTGGCGAAGAGACGTATCATCAACGCAAAGGGCTTGGTGAATACGCCAAACAGCTCAATGACGGGCATCAGGGGGATAACCTTGAGAAACATAGGGACCTCGGGCCAGAATATATCCTTCCAGTATTCCTTGTTGCCGAACAGGTTGATGGCTATCATGGTACACACGGCCAGGAAGAGTGTTATGTTGATGTTGCCCGTAACATTAGCTCCACCGGGGAAGAATGGTACCAGGCCCACCAGGTTACACGTAAGGATAAAGAAGAACACCGTAAGCAGGTACGGAGCAAACCGCCGGTACTGGGCCTCGCCTATTGACGACTTCACGACATCGTCGTGGATGGTCATGACTATCAGCTCCATGGCCCCCACAAATCCCTTTGGGGCCTCGGCCAGCTCGTCGTGTCTGCGGTACCACCGGGCACAGCACCCGAATACCACCAGCATCACAGCTACGGCTATCCATATCTGCAGCACATCCTTGGTAATGCTCAGGTCTACGGGGCGCTCACTGGTGCCGTCGGGCATTTTCTCATAGATTTTCCCGTGGTGCGCCGCGTCAAAGTAGAAGCCCTGGGGCAGTGTACTCGCGGTACAGAGATGCCACTCGCCCGTAGCGCCGCTACGGATGATGACCGGCAGGGGGATACTCAGGCTCTTGCCCTGATACGTGGCAATGTGCCACTCGTAAGAATCGGCCAGGTGTTCCAGTACTATCTCCGGAATATCCAGTGTCTCCTGCTTGCCGCCGTTGGCCGCCATGGCGTGCCAAGGCATCAGCGTCAGCATCAAGAGCAGTATGAATGTTTTAATCTGTTTCATATTATATATATAATGTAACACGGACTTACTCCCTCGTGCCCTTCTTGCGCCTGCGGGCAAAGAACAGGGTATGATGGAGGAGCACTGCCACATAAAAAAGGGCAAATGTCAGGATAAAGGTGCCCATGTCGGCCTTGCCGGTCTTTCCGGCCAGCAGGAAGTAGACAAACATCACCACCAGGGCCACCATGAACCGGAGACCAGATACCGCCATAAAGAAAGTGGGCATGCTGTCGGGCGACCCGGCTGCTACCTTCTTCCAGGCTATGGCATCGGCCACCTCGACCACCAGCGCATAGACCGCGCTGACGGTCAGTGGAAGCACCAGCGATGGGTATTGCGAAGCCACTAACAGCAGCAGGAAGAACAGCGCGGCACAGAGGCTTACCCCCTGCCGCAGATATTTCCAATACCGCTTCTCGATGTAGTCCGGGCGATTATCCATACTTGTCATTCGAGAGTTTATAATTCTACACACAAACTGATTTGATTCTTCTGAACCTCGACAAAGCCCCCACGGATGGCCAGCCGGGCCCGTTCGCCCTGAACGGGCTTATAGGCCACCATGCCCTTCTCGAGCGAGGATATCAGGGGCGCGTGGCCGTCCAGCACCTCGAACTCGCCGAGGGTACCGGGCACCGTAACGCTCTCCACCTCGCCGGTGAAGACTATCTTCTCAGGAGAAATAACTTTTAGTGTCAGCATATAGATACCTATTATATATCACGTCCTATGCCTGGGCTGCAGCCAGCAGCTTCTTGGCTTTCTCCTTGGCATCCTCGATGGTTCCCACGTTGAGGAATGCCTGCTCGGGCAGGTCGTCTACCTCGCCGTTCAGAATGGCGTTGAAGCCCTTGATAGTGTCCTCTATAGGCACCATCACGCCTGGCAGGCCCGTAAACTGCTCGGCCACGGTAAATGGCTGCGAGAGGAAGCGCTGTACACGGCGTGCGCGGTTCACGGTGAGCTTGTCCTCATCCGAGAGTTCGTCCATACCGAGGATGGCGATGATGTCCTGCAGCTCATTGTAACGCTGGAGCAACTGCTTAACACGCTGGGCGCACTCATAGTGTTCCTTGCCTACAATCAGAGGGTCCAATATACGCGAGGTACTGCCCAGGGGGTCTACGGCAGGGTAGATACCCAGCTCAGCTATCTTACGCGACAGCTCGGTGGTGGCATCCAGGTGCGAGAAAGTGGTCGCAGGGGCCGGGTCGGTCAAGTCGTCGGCCGGCACATATACTGCCTGTACAGATGTGATAGACCCGTTCTTGGTCGAAGTGATACGCTCCTGCATGGCACCCATCTCGCTGGCCAGCGTAGGCTGATAACCCACAGCCGAAGGCATTCGGCCGAGCAGGGCAGACACCTCTGAGCCTGCCTGGGTGAAGCGGAAGATGTTATCTATGAAGAACATGATATCAGCTGCCTCTCCGTTCTTGCCTCCGTGGTCACGGAACTCCTCGGCCACGGTCAGTCCTGACAGGGCCACCGACGCACGTGCCCCTGGCGGCTCATTCATCTGGCCATAGACCAGGGTGGCCTGACTCTTGGCCAGCTCCTCTTTGTCAACGAGCGAGAGGTCCCACTTGCCCTCCTCCAGGGCCTTGTTGAAAGCCGCTCCGTACTTGATAACGCCGCTTTCCAGCATATCGCGGAGCAGGTCGTTGCCCTCACGGGTACGCTCGCCGACGCCAGCGAATACAGAGTAGCCGTTGTGGCCCTTGGCTATGTTGTTGATAAGTTCCATGATAAGCACGGTCTTGCCCACCCCGGCGCCACCGAACAGTCCGATTTTTCCACCCTTCATGTATGGCTCCAGCAAGTCTATCACCTTGATACCGGTGGCCAGCATTTCCTTATGGGTAGACAGTTCGTCAAACTTAGGGGCAGGACGGTGGATGGGGTACGAGCCCTTCATGTCCAACTGTTCCATACCATCAATAGGCTGGCCGATGACATTCATCATACGGCCCTTGATCTGCTCGCCTGCCGGCATGGTGATGGGGCTACCCGTAGGTATCACCTCCAGTCCGCGCTGCAGGCCATCGGTGTTGTCCATGGCCACACAGCGTACGGTGTCTTCACCTATGTGCTGCTGCACCTCGATGACAAGCTCCTCGCCATTAGGGCGCTTCACCTTGAGCGCCTCATAAATCTTGGGGAGCACCTTCTCGGCTTCCTCGCCCTTGGTATCGAAATACACGTCGATAACCGGGCCGATAATCTGAGAGATGCGTCCATTTATCTGTGACATAAGCTA
>CAKPRX010000070.1 GCA_934183135.1 uncultured Prevotella sp. | reverse complement strand
GCCCACGCCCTACGACCACTTCTCCAAGCAGATAGATGCCAGCTATGTCGTAGGAGCTGTGCGCAGTGTGCTCGGCGTATGCCCCCATGGCGCCACCCTTATCATCGAGTCGACCGTCAGCCCCGGTACCATAGACCGCCATGTGCGCCCGTTGCTGGCCGAGTATGGCTTCGGTGCCCCGGGCACCATCCACCTGATCCATGCGCCTGAGCGCATACTGCCCGGTAACATGGTCTACGAGCTGGTACACAACAACCGCACCATAGGGGCCGACGACCCGCAGGCGGGCCAGGCTGTGCGCCGACTGTATGCCTCGTTCTGCCAGGGCGACATCGTGGTGACCGACATCCGCACGGCCGAGATGACCAAGGTGGTCGAGAACACGTTTCGTGCTGTCAACATAGCCTTCTCCAACGAGCTGATGCGCCTGTGCCGCCATGCCGGTATGGATGTCTACGAGATTATACGTATCTGCAACATGCACCCCCGTGTCAACATTATGACCCCCGGCCCCGGCGTGGGCGGCCACTGCATACCCGTAGACCCGTGGTTCCTGGTGGGCGACTACCCACAGCTCACCCGGATGATAGGGGCGAGCCTGGAGGTCAACGCCTCGCAGCCCGACTATGTGCTGGGCCGTATCAGCGAGATAATGAGCCAGCGCGGGCTTACCGACAGTAGCCGTGTGGGTATATACGGACTGACCTACAAGGAGAATGTCGACGACTGCCGCGAGTCGCCGGCCCTGCAGCTGCTCGCCTCGCAGCGCCGCCACTTGGGCACGCCCCTGAAGTGCTACGACCCCTATCTCGCCGACAGGCACGTCGCCGACAACCAGTACGCCGACTTCGACGCCTTTGTCGATGCCGTAGACATGGTGGTGGTCATGGTCAAGCACGACCATATCCGCGACCGCTGGGACCGACTGAGTGGCAAGATAGTGCTCGATTGTCACCACGTATGCCCCCTGCCTAACACCTATCTGCTATGAGAAAGAGAGTGATGCTGGTCTTCGGCACCCGTCCGGAGGCCGTCAAGATGGCCCCGCTCATCGGAGCTCTGCAGGCCGATGCCGAAGCCTTTGACACCGTGGTCTGCGTTACGGGCCAGCACCGCAGGATGCTGGATCAGGTGCTCGGCGTCTTCGGTATCACCCCCGACTACGACCTCAATATCATGCGGCCCGGCCAGGATCTCTATGACATTACGGCGCGTGTGCTCACCCAGATGCGCTCGGTGCTGGCCGAGGCCCGCCCCGACATCGTACTGGTACATGGCGACACCACCACCTCGATGGCCGCTGCCCTGGCCGCCTTTTACCAGCACATACCCGTGGGCCATGTCGAGGCCGGCCTGCGCACACACAATGTGCTGTCGCCGTGGCCCGAGGAGATGAACCGCCAGCTTACGGCCCGCATGGCCCGCTGGCATTTTGCCCCGACCGCCACTGGCCGCCAGAACCTCTTGGCCGACGGCATCGACGATAGCCGCATCTATGTCACTGGCAACACGGTGATAGATGCCCTGCGGCTCATTACCACCCGGATGGGCATAGACTACACGGCTGAGCCCGCCCGGCGACTGGTGCTCGTCACCGGCCACCGTCGCGAGAATTTTGGCAGTGGTTTCGTCAATATCTGCCAGGCCCTCAAGACTCTGTCCGAGCGCTATCCTGACGTGCGCTTCGTCTACCCCGTACACCCCAACCCCCAGGTGCGCAGTACTGTCAACCGCTTCTTCGGCATCGGCCCAGACGTAGAGCATGCCGAAGTGGGTAATCTGCACTTTGTCCAGCCCCTCGGCTATGTCGACTTCGTGCGGCTCATGGCCCAGTCTACCCTCGTGCTCACCGACAGCGGCGGCGTGCAGGAAGAGGCACCGGGCTTAGGCAAGCCCGTGCTGGTAATGCGCGACACCACCGAGCGGCCCGAGGCCGTCGAGGCAGGCACCGTGAGGCTTGTAGGCACCGACCCTGAATGCATCGTGGCCGAGGTGTCGCGGCTGCTCGACGACCCCGAGGCTTACAGGGCCATGAGCCATGCCGTTAACCCCTATGGCGACGGCCATGCCTGTGAGCGTATCCTGCAGGTGCTGCGGGCCCAGTAGCCGTGTGCCCTGTGTGCCTGTGGCAACCATAAAATAAGGACTCTATATAATATTATAATGTATATCAAGCAATATGCGTAAACTACTTTTAACGATGATGGCCTGTGGCTGTGCCCAGCTCTTGTCGGCTGCCGACAACGCCCCGGCCGCACAGCCCGGTCTCGACCCCCTCTACATACAGCTGTATGGTGGACTGAACAAGTCGGCCAACGAGCATCTGCCATGGTCAGAGTTTGGCAAGTTCCCTTTCTCGGGCGGTGCCTTCCTGGCCGTAGGCCGCGAGCTGACACCCCTGTGGGGCTGGCGCGCAGCCCTGCGCTACAACCATAACAAGAGCCGTAGCGCCGAGAAGTGCGAGACCCCCGATACCTGGGGCTGGAACAGTGTGGGCCTCTTTGCCGATGCCACCTTTGACATTACCGATGCCCTCGCCTCGGCTGCTACCCGTGGCAGGGCTTTCAACCTCAAGGCTTTTGCTGGCGTAGGTGGGGCCTACACCTTCGGGTTCGACGATGTGCCCCTGTCGTACACCGACAGCTACTCGCGCGACAGCCGGGTGGTACCGGCCATGAGGGTGGGTCTGGACGCCTCGCTGCGCCTGGCTGCCAACTGGCGAGTGGGTGCCGAACTGAGCCATACCCTGTTTGCTGACAACTTCAACGGGGTCAAGGCCCACTTCCCCATGGACGGCCGTACTAACCTCAAGGTGGGTGTGACCTATCTCTTTGGCCGTAAGGCCCGCAAGACGGGGCCCGCCATGCCCGTGGTCTACGACAACAGGCTGCGCACCATGCCCTATCTGCCCTACGTGTTGCCCCAGGCCGAGACGACCAAGGTGCGCAACGTGTCTGGCCGTGCCTTCCTCGACTTCCCGGTCAACGAGACGGTTATCTATCCGTCCTACCGGCGCAATCCGCAGGAGCTGCGCCGCATCTGTGCCACCATAGACAGCGCCCTCTTCGACAAGACCATCCAGGTGCGCCGCATCTCGCTCCACGGCTATGCCTCGCCCGAGAGTCCGTATGGCAACAATACCCGTCTGTCTAAGGGCCGCACGGCTGCGCTGATGGGCTATCTGCAGCGCAAGTACCGCTTGGCAGCCTCGCTCTTCAGTTGCCAGAATACTCCCGAGGACTGGGCCAATCTGCGCGACTTCATCTCTACTGAGGGTCGGCGGCGTGTAAA
The DNA here is from genome assembly GCA_934183135.1 of uncultured Prevotella sp. Lineage (GTDB taxonomy): Bacteria > Bacteroidota > Bacteroidia > Bacteroidales > Bacteroidaceae > Prevotella. The sequence continues at coordinate 8,160 of CAKPRX010000070.1, read as the reverse complement.
GGGCGATATATGGTACGAGAACGCCTCGATACTGGAAACCCCCGAGGCTCCCGAGTGCGTAATCCGCAACCGCGACGAGCTGCTGCGTGTCATAGACCAGCGTATGGACCCCGATGCCAAGGAGGAACAGCTCAAGCGGATTGATGGGGGCGAACCTTACCGCTGGCTGTTGCAGCATGTCTATCCCGGGCTGCGCCATACCGACTATGTTATAGAGTATGTGGTGCGCAGATATCCTGTCAAGGAGGCCCGCCGGCTCATCTATACCCACCCGGAGGCCCTGAGCATCGAGGAGATGTACAGGGTGGCCCAGAACAGTGACGAGGGGTCCGACGACTGGCTCGACGCACTGACCATCGCCGCCCGCCAGTATCCCGGCGATGCCACGGCCAATCTCAATGCCGCCTGTGCCTGTGTGCGCACGCACCGGCTGTCGGATGCCAAGAAGTATCTGGCCAAGGCCGGCGACACCGCCCAGGCCCGCTATCTGGCCGATGTCATCCAGGCCATGGAGGGCAAGGCCCAGTGGAAGATGGAAAACGGTAGGGTGGTCATCGAAAGGTAACTCCGCCCTAAAGAGTATATGCCGCGAGCCACAGAGTGGGTTTCGCCTGATATATCCCAAGAGTGCCCGCCTGGTTATCCATGGCGGGCACTCTTGGTTTTCTTAGTTCCCAGGTTGTGGATAGCGGCTGGTAAGAATACGAAAACGATTGTGAGAAAATGAGATGTCTATCGTAAGAAAAGAAAAAGACGGCCCTTAGTTGAAAAGTAAAAACGTAAAGCGTAAAAAGGCGCTCTTAAAAGTAAAAAGGTAAAAGGGTAAAAAAGTAAAAAGTGCTCGGAAAGAGCTAAGGGTAAAAAGCGTGGGGATGGAGAGCTTCCCTGGGATAAAGAATATTGTCGCCAAATTAGTGAAAATCGACATTCTCCATCCTGAGAGCTGTCTTTGGCGACTTCGGAGCCGTCATTGGCGTGCTAAAGGCGGTCATTAGAAATGCAGGGGCGGTCTCTGCGATTTCAGAGATAGCTCCTATGGACTTACCAGAAGTCTCTTTTGGACCTTAGAAAGCCTAAAAAGGCGGAGGGAGCTAAAAAAAACAGGCCGAAAGGGTGCTGTAAATCTATTTTTTAATATCTTTGCATAAGATAGGCAGCGCCTCGGCCGTTAGCGCAAGCTCATGGGCCGCGGTTAGTACTATCTTTACAGTCAGCTACACTATAAAACCATCTTATGCCTATGACCCATGAACACCTGTTAAGCAGGATTTATCATCTCTATGCCGATGGCTTCCGCAGCATGACCATCGGCAGGGTGCTGTGGGCTGTGATTATAGTCAAGCTGGTGGTGATATTCCTGGTGCTCCGTCTCTTCTTCTTTCCCGATGTGCTGGCCCGGAAAGCCGCCGGCGGCGACAAAGCCGAGGTGGTGGCAGCCGAGCTTCTGACACGTTGATACAGACCAATCAACCATTAATTAACAAATATATCTATCTATGACACATCTGTTAACCATAGACCCCACACTCATAGACTGGTCGCGTGCGCAGTTTGCGCTTACCGCCATCTATCACTGGCTGTTCGTGCCACTCACCCTGGGGCTGGCCCTTATCATGGGCATCATGGAGACGTGCTATTATCGCACTGGTAAACGATTTTGGAAGGACACCGCCGTGTTCTGGCAACGGCTCTTCGGGGTCAACTTTGCCATGGGCGTGGCTACCGGCATCATCCTCGAGTTCGAGTTTGGCACCAACTGGAGCAACTACTCATGGTTCGTGGGCGACATCTTTGGTGCCCCGCTCGCCGTAGAGGGAATCGTGGCTTTCTTTATGGAGAGCACCTTTGTGGCCGTCATGTTCTTTGGCTGGCAGAAGGTGTCGCGCGGATTTCACCTGGCTGCCACCTGGCTCACCGGGCTGGGCGCCACCATCTCGGCGTGGTGGATTCTGGTGGCCAATGCCTGGATGCAGTATCCTGTGGGCTGTGCGTTCAATCCCGACACGGTGCGCAATGAGATGACGAGCTTTGCCGAGGTGGCCCTGTCGCCCTTTGCCATCGACAAGTTCTGCCATACGGTTACCTCGGCATGGCTCGTGGGTGCCGTGTTCGTGTGTGCCGTGAGCTGCTGGTATCTGCTGCGCGGCCGCGAGCAGGCCATGGCCCGCCAGAGCATACGCATAGCCAGCGTGGTGGGCATCGCCGCGGGTCTGCTCACCCTGTTTACGGGCGACCTGTCGGCCGTAAAGGTGGCCGAGACGCAGCCCATGAAACTGGCCGCCATGGAGGCGCTCTACGATGGGGGCGAGGGCGTGGGCCTGACGGCTGTGGCTGCTGTCAATCCCTTTGTCCAGCCCGACTATGGCAAGGGCGGCGAGGCTCCGATGCGCATCGCCATCCCTAAGGGGCTGTCGCTGCTGGCCACCCACTCGGTAGATGGATTTGTACCGGGTGTCAATGACATTCTGAATGGCTACACCCGTCCCGATGGCAAGCGTGAATTGTCGGCCGAGGAGAAGATGGCGCGGGGCCGCCGGGCCATCACTACGCTGGCCCAGTACCGTCAGCTCCGGTCGGCTGACCCCAACGACAGTCGCCTGAGCCGTCTGGCCGCCCAGCTCAAGGCCGATATGCCTTACTTCGGCTATGGATATATCAAGGACAGGGCCGAGTTGGTGCCCTATATACCGATCAATTTCTACGCCTTCCGCGTCATGGTGGGTGTGGGCACCCTCCTCATGCTCTTCTTCCTCGTCATCGGCCATCTGGCCTGGCGCTGCGACATCACCGAGCGGCGGCGTTGGCTCTATTGGGCAGCCATCGCCATGTTGCCCCTGACCTATATCGCCAGCGAGGCTGGCTGGATAGTGGCCGAGCTGGGACGGCAGCCATGGGCCATACAGGACATGATGCCCACCGTGGCAGCCATCTCGGACCTGCAGCCGGGCAGCGTGGCGTTTACCTTCTGCCTCTTCCTGGTGCTCTTCAGCGTGTTGCTGGCAGCCGAGATAAGTATTATGTGCCGTGTTATCAAGAATAAATAATCGCATCGTTATGACCTACACTTTCTTACAGCAATACTGGTGGTTTATCGTCGCTCTGTTAGGGGCGCTGCTCGTTTTTCTGCTCTTTGTTCAGGGTGCCAACTCGCTGGTGTACAGCCTCGGTCGAACCGAGGACGGACAGCGCAAGGTGCTCGAGTCGACCGGGCGCAAGTGGGAGATAACCTTTACCACCCTCGTTACCTTCGGTGGCGCTTTCTTTGCCTCGTTTCCCCTCTTTTACAGCACCAGTTTCGGTGGCGCTTACTGGCTGTGGATGATTATATTGTTCTCCTTTGTTCTCCAGGCGGTGAGCTATGAGTTTCAGCACAGCCGTGGCAATCTGCTGGGCACACGTACCTACCGCTGGTTCCTTATCCTCAACGGCATTATAGGCCCGCTATTGTTGGGCGGGGCCGTGGCCACTTTCTTTGACGGGTCCAACTTTATCGTCGAGAAGGCTTCACTTACCAATCTCGGAGCCCCTGTTATCAGTCGGTGGGCCAACGCCTCGGCCGGGCTCGACGCCCTGCTCGACCCCTGGAACCTTGTCTTCGGCCTGGCCGTGATGTTTCTTGCCCGCATGTTGGGCATCCTCTATATTATGAATAATGTGGACGACGAGGACATACGCTCGCGGGGCAGCGTGCGCCTCGTGGGCGTTACCGTGCCTTTCCTGGTGCTCTTCCTGGCGTTCTTTGTCCGTCTGCTGGTCAAGGATGGATATGCCGTTGATGCTCAGACAGGCCTGGTTGTCATGGAGCCGATGAAGTATCTGCACAATTATCTGGCTATGCCCGTACTTATGGTGCTGACGCTTGTGGGCGTGGTGGCGCTGCTTTATGGTGTGGTACGCACGGTGGTGAGCCCCACCTACATCCGTGGCATCTGGCCGGCTGGCATCGGTGTGGTGTTAGTGGTACTGTCGCTCCTGCTGGTGGCAGGATGGAATGGCACGGCCTATTATCCGTCTAATGCAGACCTGCAGAGTTCGCTTACCATTGCCAATAGCTGCAGCAGCGAGTTTACGCTGCGCACCATGTTCTACGTGTCGCTCTTGGTGCCTGTGGTGGTGGCCTATATCGCCTACGTGTGGCGTGTTATGGACCGCAAGCGCTGAGATAGGCGTATAAAGAGAGAGAGGAAACGCCCGTAGGTGTTTCCTCTCTCTCTTATGGTGCTTTCCGTCTGCGGAATGGCACTGATGGGCTGTCTGTTGGCCCTGTTTCCTGTTACAGCTTAATCTGCGCTCCGGCCATGAGCCACAGTCCCGGTTGGCGCACGCCGCCCAGGTCGTAGTAGCGGTGGGCGGTAAGGTTGTCGGCCTTGACAAACAGCTCATAGTTGCGGGCTGTCCACATCACCTTGCCGTCTATCTTGGTATAGGGCGTGTATCCGTTCATGCGGTACTGCCATCGCATGGCCCACGAGGCCGACAGATGGCTCCATATATGGTGGCTCAGCGAGAGCGTCAGCTTGTTGCGCAGATATTCGAGGGCGTAGAGCGACCGGTAGATGGGCTGCTGGGTCTCGTGACGCTGGTGTATCTGGGCGTAGCCTATGCGTATGTTGGTTACCAGCGCGCCCCGCCACCACTCGGTGGGCGCTATGCTTACCTCGGCCGTGTAGCCCATGTTGTCCAGCTTGCCGATATTCATCGCCTGGTACTTGCTGCTCTCGGCTGTGGCGTACACCCAGTCTATCATGTCGCGGCCTATGGTGTAGAATGTGCTCGCCGTAGCCTCCACGCCCTGTGTGCGATAGGTGGCGCCAGCCTTGTAGGTCTGGTTGCGCTCGGGGCGCAGCCCCTTGTCGCCCTGTTGTACACTGTTAGCCGTGTACAGGTCGGTATAGGTAGGCATGCGCAGGGCCTTGTTCCACGACAGGTACAGTTTCCAGTGGCTCGTGGGACGGTAACTCATGTCTACGCCGGGGTAGAAGCGCAGGCGGTGGTCCAGCCCCGTGTTCTGGTTGGCCAGCACGCCTGCCGACAGCGTGAAGGTGCCTATGATAAAGTCGTGCTCGGCAAATATCGAGGCGTTGGTACGCTCGCCCCGGTGGTCGTACTGGCGCTGCGACCCGTGTATGTCTTTCCACTGGCTCTCGGCCAGCGGCTCGCCGTAGGCTGTACTCAGTATATGTTCCTTGCGTAGGTCAGCTCCTACGGCCGTCTTGCCCAGCAGCCAGTCTATGTGGGCGTTGACAGAGGCTCCGTAGACATCCATGTTGTGATAGTTCTCGCCGGCCTTGGCCCCCTCGGCACCGCGGGTGAGCTGGTAGTGGTCGTAGAACTTGTTCCAATAGATCACCGGCGTTATCTCCATCTTGTTGGGCAGTCCCTTGATGCGTGCCGACACTGAGCCTATCAAGTGTGCGGTTTTCTCCCACTGGTTATCAAACTTGGCCGAGTAGAACGTGTTGGCCCCATAGTCCTGCAGGCTCATTCCTATCTGCCAGCCTAACGACACATGGCGGGTGTCCCAGCAGCCCTCGTAGTAGGCCCGGCCCTTGCCGAAGTCGCTGTTGCGCGTGCCGCCGTCCGACCGCGCGTAGCCGCCGCTCACATGGTTGCGCACCGCCGTGCTGACTAATGTCACTCCGGCCTCGGCCTCTACCGTGCCATACGACCCCGCCTGCGCCATGGCCCTCACCTCTCTCTGGTGGGCACTACGCGTCACGATGTTGATGGCTCCGCTGAAGGCCGATGTGCCAAACACACGTGCCGCGGCGCCTTCGAGTACCTCGATGCGTTCTATATCCGAGAGGGAAACTGGGAAATCGGCTGCGTTGTGACCTGTCTGAGGGTTAGAGATGTTAACCCCGTTGAGCAGAATGGTAATCTGGTCGAACGTGCCGCCATTGATAGAGATGTCCGTCTGTACACCAAAGCCACCGCGTTGACGGACATCCACGCCCGTGGCTAATTTTAATACATCATTGATGGTCTGCGCAGCCGCACGATGTATGTCGTCGCTTGTGAAGACCTTCACAATCTTGGCCGACTGCATGGCAGTCAGCGGCGCCCTTGACCCGGTGATTACCACCTCGTCTATCTTCATCTCCTTGCGGGCCAGTGTGTCGCTGGCAGCCTGAAAGTGTGTGGTCAGAGTGCCTGCCTTGGCATGGGCGAGCGTGGGCACGCTCAGTACTCCCACCAGCACCACCTTGTTCAGGCACGCGAAGAGCGAGTAGCCCTTGTTGGAGAATCGCTTAAACCGTAAGGTAAGGCGCGTGTTAAACAATCTTTTTTCCATAATCGGGTGCAAAGGTAGTGCAAGCCGCTGGAAGAACAAAAAGAATTTGTCCTTTTTTTCTTCTGAGCCACCCCTGCCGTCACGGCGTAGACCATAAAGATAGTAGAGACCACGAGAAATACACGATTTTGTTGATAACAAAATCTTCTAAATTCCTGCTGTTTTTATTTCATGGCATCGCCTTACTCCAGCAACTTCTCGTAAGCCATGCGGCTGCCTTGCTGATAGTGAATGGTGCCACAGTAGGTGAAACCCATCTTGGTCAATAGGCGCAGCATACGGGTGTTGTCGTGGTTGGTGTCTATCTTGAAGCTATGAATGTTGGCCGCGGTGGCCAGCCGCTCAGTCTCCTGCATGAACAGAGCCCCGATGCCGTGGCCCTTGGTACGCTCGGCAACAGCCAGACGGTGTAATACCACATAGGGGCAGTCGGTGAGCCACCGTCCCTCAATCTCTGCGTAGGCCGGCTCGCCGCTGAAAACCACCGCGCCATAGGCCACCACCGCGCCGGAGGCCGCCATCACATAGGCCGAGCCATTCCGGATGTCGGTCTCTATGTGATGGCGGACGGGATAGGTGTCGTCCCATTGATGCTTGCCCTCACGGCGCATCTGCTCCTTGGCCTCGGCGATGATGGCCATGATGCCGTCAAGGTCAGTGGCCGTGGCGGGTCTGAATGTGTATGGCATGGGCGTGCTAATAGTCTGTAAATCTTACTTGATAGTAACGTTGTCTACCAGATAGAGGGCAGGCTGGATGCGCTCGTCGCAACCAGGCAGGGGCGGAGCGGGGTCCTGGTTGGGTGTCTGGCGGTTGGGCAGGTCGCGGTACTGGCCTGTGCGGATGCTGAGCCGCTCGGGGTTCTGCGCCGTGTGCAGGGCAGCCACCTCGTGGCCGCATACCGATACGCGCCCATGGTCTATGGCAATGCTGATGTGCTGCCACTGTCCCAGGGTGTAGCTGCCTACCTGCTTGCCGTCGGCGCTGATGAGGCCCCGGTGCAGACTCACGCAGACGATGCGCTCGCCGTGACGGTCGGTGACGTCTATCTCCATGGGGTCGTCGTTCTCGGCGGCCACCTGCATATCCAGGACTATGTCCGTGCGCGGCTTGGCCTCGAACACCCGTATGGCCCGCGCGTAGTCGTAGCGGTCAGAGTCGGTGAGGCACAGTTGGTGGGTGTCGTTGACATACACCCTGGCCCAGCGCGGACTGTATATGTTCCAGTTGGCGATGGCACCGCCCGGCTGCATGTCGTCAAAGTTGTCGCTGACAGGACCCGTCCAGGTGGTGCGGATGGGTGTGGGCACGCGCGACACCCATATATCCTCCTTGTTGACCGAGTAGGTGAGCCACATGTCCTGTCCCGGCGGTGTGGCCTCGCCCTCGGTGATGCCTCGCACGTAGCAGGGGCCGAAGTCCTTGTTCTCGCCCATGAAGCGGCGGGGCGGAACCTCGCCGTGAACCACGCACATAGAGTCGTATGTGATGCCGTCGTCGCTGCTGATGGCGATGAGCGGATAGCGGTAGGGCTGAGTCTCGATAGGGTTGTAGCAGATGGCGTAGCGGCCGTCAGGAGTACGCTGCCCCCACTGCTTGCCGCCGGCCATAATGAGTGTGGGCACCCTTACAGGCGTGCTCCATGACAGACCGTTGTCGGGCGAGAGGGCTGCATACGACCACTTCCACAGGGCCACGGTCTGACCGTCGCGACGGTGATAGTACGAGGTGGCCTGCACGCGGTTGATAGAGTCCTTGAGGGTGTAGAAACCGTCGAGCCCGCGGTCCTCGTCTATCCACTGGAGCGTCTTCAGCTTGTCAGCCAACAGGGCCTGGCAGGCTGCGCGGAACCCCTTGTCCTTACT
>CAKPRX010000069.1 GCA_934183135.1 uncultured Prevotella sp. | reverse complement strand
GGTCTACACTGAAGATGGTGGGCTCCAGCCCCTGTACCACGGTGAAGTCCAGACGGGTGGTGGTGGCATTGTTGAGCACATCCCACACGCGGAAGGCCAACGTATGGGGACCGGGGGCCAGCGTGGGTATATTATAATAGGTGGTACCACGGGTGTAGGTACCGAAGTCGAAGACAAAGTTGTCGTTGAGGGAGTAGGTGCGGGTCATGTCGCCATCGATGACCAGCTGCATGTCGTGGCCGATGCCTCCGTCGGATACGTTGATACCGTCTTCATCGGTAATCTCAGCTACGAAATAGGGGGTGGTGTTGACCCGTCCGCCATTGGCAAACTGGGGTGAGTTGAGGTAGCAGTACACCGACGGCCCGATGGAGTCGGCGGTCAGGGTGCTGCCTCCGCCCACGGTAAAGTTGGCATAGGCACCGTTGGCGATACGCGTATGGGTGTGGTCTACGGCATAGAGATTGACAAGGGCCGTGGCGTCGGAGTAGGAGATGTCGCGCGGCACGGCAAAGGTAAGGGAGAAGCGGCCCTGGCGCACACTGTCGGAGCCTTGGTATATCACGTTGCGCCGGTCGGTGTACGTAAAGGGGTCCTGGGTTTCCTGTGGGTCGTTGACGCGGCACGTCACCTGCTCGCTGACATCGCGCACCACGCCTGTGACCACTCCGTCAAAGTCGGCGGCACCCTCGATATGCCCGCTGATACGTGCCACGCGGCCCACCTGCAGGGCTACGCGCCCGGCCGATGTGGGCTGGCCGTCAATACTGTCGACTACCGCCTGCAGGGTAGGCAGGTGGAGTGCCAGGGCGGGGTCGCCGAGCAGAGAGTACTGCAACTTGTTGGCCGTAACGTCCTGCCCGGTAGCAATCATCTCGTTCTTGGCCAGGCGCTGGGCCTCGCCTATCGGCATGGGGACTCCCCCGGGGGTAGAGAGTACATGGCGCATAAAGGCCATGTTGATATTGCGGTTATAGAGGGTCTGCACGGTACGGGTAGTACCCCAGAAAGCCACAGCGCCGCCCCGGCTGTTGAGCACGGCTGCCTCGCCTAAGGTGGGGGTAACCCCGTCGAAGGCCATGATGTCGCACGAGGCGGTAATCCACAACGGCAGGTTGGCATTGGTAAACTGCTCAAAGTCGGAGATGCGCAGTACGGCCTCGTGCGACAGCTGCTCGGCCCGCCCGTGGCCACTATAGTCCATCACTAAGGCACCGCTATTCATCTGACGCTTGATGTCGCGGGTGGCCTCGGGGTACGTATGGCCTGTGGCCGAGGACTCGCGCACGTAGGCGTCCCACATTACTTTTTTAATCTGGAACCCAGGATGCAAGCGGGCGGTCTGCTCGGCAGCCGCATCGGCATCCTCCATGTGTATGTTGTTGTTGCCGTCGTCGCCCATGAACATGAGCACATTCTGCCAGGCTCCGGCATTGGCATTGTTGGCATAGGCTATGGTCTTGTCTACCATGGCGCGGGCCTCCTCGGCCGTTGTCACGGGGAAACGCCCCACTGCCACATCGCCCTTGTCGCTGCTGAGCAGGTCGGCGCCCTCGCCGTCGTCAAGGAGGGTGTAGTAGCCGTCATCGACATAGCAGTACAGCTCGCTGAAGGAGTTCTCGCTCTCGTAGCAGAGCAGATAGTCGTCGGGGTTTAGCCTGCGGGTGGCACTGGAGAGCATACGGTTGTCCCACACGCCATCGCCGAAAAGCAGCAGATAGCGGGGCAGGTCGCTGTCGGTAGCGGCACGGTCGTAGAGCATCTTCAGGTAACGGCGGTAGGCGCTGGCGTCGGGCGTACCGCTGGAGAACTCGTTATAAAGCTCATCGGCAGGCACGATGCGCACACGCAGGGAGTCGTGCTGCTCATGGTACTGGGCGAGGCGCTGGGCCTGAGCCAGGAGTTTCTGGCTGGTAGGGATGACAATGACCATGTCGCTGGGCCCATCGGCATGGTGGTTCTGGGTAGTGATGTTATAGACATACTCGGGCTCATCACGCACGGCACTCAGGCGGGGGGCCTCGCGGGGCTGGTCGTAAGCCAGCGAGATATAGTCAAGACGGGCGGGACCGCCAGTTATCGTCTTGATGGTGAGATGGTCGTTTACGGTGTCGGCTGGGGCTATATCCACGACACGCAGGGCACTGGCACCCTTGGAGTAGCTGTCCGGATTCAGTTCCATGGTACTCAGCACGGTACCGTTACGCAGTATCTGCACCGAGGTGGCCACGCCGGCCGACACGCATACCGACAGGCGCGCCCGATGCTGATGGGCGGCAAAGCCGGGGAGTGCATAGTCGTGCTGGGAGCCAGCATTGACGGGGGTGTCTTCATAGAGATTGCGCCCGCCATGATACCAGGCATAGTTGTCTACCTCATGGAGCCAGTGGGTGTCGGCTGCCGAGGGGTAGAAGCCACTGACAAACTGGGCTGAGTCTACCGTAGCCGTAGGCTCGTCGGCCTGAGTGATAAAGTAGTAACCATACTGAGAATAGGGATTGCGCGTACGAACCGCAGCCTCGTCAGACGACCAGCTCACGGGGCCCTGGGCATGGAATAAGCGCTTGCTGCCTACCGCGCAGATAGGAACCTCGCGCAGGTCGTCGTGGGCCTGGAGGTCGGCACCGTCAAGCTGCTCCTGAAGCAGGGCTCCGCCATAGCCATAGACCTTCACGCGGGAGAGGTCGGTAAAACCTGCTTTTCGGATGAGCGTCTCGGTAAGTTGGTAGACACCTGTCTCGGGCACCCTCACCTTAGCCCATCGGCCTGTGGCCAGTACCGAGTTGGCCGCGTAGCGCTCGGCGGCCGACGCGGCGGTGGCACGCTGACGGTGGGTGGCACGCGACTTGGGGCGAGCCTGCACATCGAGCATAAAGCTCACCAGCACCTGATAGCGACCGCCACGCAGTACCACCGGGCAGAAGGTTACCTCCAGACTGGCCCTCCGGCGACTGGTAACGATACGCTGCGTAACCGGGGGAAGGGGTTCGAAACGGGCACCAGACATCGACTTGCACCGGGCCACATCGGCAGCAGTCATGTCGATAAACTCGGGATAGGATATACTTACCGTGTAGACGCTATCGGCATAAGCCCCACTCAGCGGAAGGGCATAGCTGAACTGCGGCAGCACGCTGTCTACCTTCACGTCGGCCGCGGTAAGATTAAAGAACCGCTGCGCTGACACCTGCGTGGCACACAGCAGGAGCAGGACTGTCCATATATATTTCAGGGTCTTCAGTGTCGTCTGTCTTTTAATATATCGCGAATTACTACTTACAGTTAAACTCCAGCACCTTGCTTTCCTCAAGATAACCCTCGATGTGGTCGTCGATATGGACAGGGCCTACGCCCACGGGAGTGCCGGTAAAGATGAGGTCGCCCGTCTTGAGGGTGAAATAGCGGCTGATGTAGGCCACGATGTGGTCGACGGAGAAGAGCATGTCGCCCGTGTATCCCTCCTGCACCGTCTGCCCATTTATATCAAGGTGGAAGCGCAGGGACTGGACATCGAGAAAGCGCTCCTTGCCCACCCAGTCGCCAATGGCGGCCGAACCGTCGAAACCCTTGCTCAGTTCCCAGGGCTGGCCGGCTGCGCGGAGCCGCTGCTGGACATCGCGGGCCGTAAAGTCGATACCCACGGTAACCGCATCATAATAGCGGTGGGCAAAGCGCTCTGGGATAGTCTTACCCAGACGGCAGACACGCACCACCAGCTCGGTCTCGTAGTCGATACGGCCCATGAAGTCGGGCACAAAGAACGGCTTGTGGGCCTTCAGGAGGGCCGAGTCAGCCTTGCTGAATATCACGGGCTCCTCCGGTATATATAACGCGCCATCCAGCTCTTTATTGTGCTGGCTATAGTTCATTCCGACGGCAAAAATCTTCATGAGCGGTAACTTTCTGTTAATCTATGGTGACAAAGGTAGTACAATTAATCGAGATAAAGGGGCTGCGATACTGACAAAATGGGCTTGCAGGGATAATAAAAGGGCCGTACCCCATACAGGCACGGCCCCTACTATCTCTATTTAGGCTATTGCTAAATTAGTCGGCTGACAGGCTGAAGCGCTTGTAGCTAACGATGTTGAGATCGCCCTGCTTCTTCAACCAGTCCTTTACAGAAATCTTGCCGTCTTCGTCAGCGAACTGGAATTCCTGGTCAACCAGGCAGTTCTCCTTGAAGAATTTGGCCATACGGCCCTTGGCTATGTTCTGTATCATCTGCTCGTTCAGGTTGGCAGCCTTCTCGGCGCTCACGGTCTTCTTGATTTCGCGAGCCTTGTCGGCCTCCTCCTGTGTAAGCCAGCCCTTGGCCATGTTAGACTCGATGTGGTCATCGCTGTCTACCAGGTTGGGGTTGATGCCGGCCTTCTTGATAGCGGCGTTAACGGCCTTCTCTACCTGCTCTTCCTTGGTCTTCTCGATAGCCACCTTCAGTTCCTCGTCCTTAACGGCCTGTGGAACCGAAGCCTCGTCCAGGGCGACAGGCTTCATAGCGGCCACCTGCATGGCAACCTTGTGTGCAGCCTCCTCGTTGTCCTTGTCGAGCTGAACCATGGTGGCCAGCATGTGGCGACCCATGTGATCGTAAACCGAGATGTTGTCGCCTACGAGGTAGTTGTAACCATCAAGCTCCATCTTCTCACCGGTAACACCCGAACGCTGCTGAACAGCGGTAGCGGCATCGTCACCGTTGGCGAGTTTCAGGGCCTTAACCTCATCCAGGTTGGTACACTTGGCAGCGATAGCGGCATCCAGGATCTCAGCGACAAGGGCGATGAAGTCCTTACCGGCAGCCACGAAGTCGGTCTCGCACTTCACAGCTACCATAGCGGCAAAGCCGGGAACCTTCTTAACCAGTACGCAACCATTTGATGTCTCGCGGTCAGAGCGCTTGGCAGCGATAGCCAGACCACGCTCACGGAGAAGCTCCTTAGCCTTGTCGAAGTCGCCCTGAGCCTCGTTCAGCGCGTTCTTCACATCAGCCAGACCTGCGCCGGTCATAGCGCGGAGCTTCTTGATATCTTCTATTGTAACAGCCATAACTATTATTAATATCTATTGTTTGTTATATCGATTGATTACTCGGCAGCCTCAGCTGTAGCCTCGGTTGCAGCCTCAGCGGCGGGAGCCTCCTCTTTGCGGGCCTTGCGTGCGCGGCGGGGCTTAGCCTCAGCCACTTCCTCAGCCTGCTCTGCGGCAGCCTTCTCGTCGGCCTTCTCAGCCTTGCGCTCCTCCAGTCCCTCGGCGATGGCGCCACAGCAGGCGTTCAGGATAACCTCGATAGAGTCCTTGGCATCGTCGTTGGCAGGAATCAGGTAGTCTACCGGCTTGGGGTCAGAGTTGGTATCCACGATAGCGAACACGGGGATGCCCAGACGCTGTGCCTCCTTAACGGCGATGTGCTCCTTCATTACGTCTACCACGAAGAGGGCAGAGGGAAGGCGTGTCAGGTCGGCTATTGAGCCCAGGTTCTTCTCCAGTTTGGCGCGCTGACGTGTTACCTGCAGCAACTCACGCTTTGAGAGGTTTGAGAATGTACCGTCATTCATCAGCTTGTCGATGTTTGCCATTTTCTTAACAGCCTTGCGGATGGTCGGGAAGTTGGTAAGCATACCACCGGGCCAACGCTCGATAACGTAAGGCATGTTAACTGATGCAGCCTTCTCGGCTACGATATCCTTTGCCTGTTTTTTAGTAGCGACAAACAAGATTTTCTTGCCTGACTTGGCGATACCCTTCAGCGCTTCTGCTGCCTCGTCTATCTTAGCAACAGTCTTGTTGAGGTCTATAATATGGATGCCATTGCGCTCCATGAAGATGTAAGGAGCCATAGCGGGATTCCACTTGCGACGGAGGTGGCCAAAGTGGCAACCTGCCTGGAGTAACTGGTCAAAATTAGTTCTTGACATTTCTTTTTCTGCTTTAATTGTTTACTTTCTTTTTTAATTCTATTGTGCTTAGAACCAACCCATGGGTAATTGCCGCGGCAAGTCGCATGAGTTTAGATGCTAAACTGCTCAGTATATTAACGCTTACTGAACTGGAAGCGACGGCGAGCCTTGGGCTGACCGGGTTTCTTACGCTCAACGGCACGAGAGTCGCGTGTGAGGAAGCCCTGGTCCTTGAGAGCTTTCTTGTCCTCGGCGTTGACCTTCACGAGGGCGCGGGCTATGGCGAGGCGCAGGGCCTGGCTCTGGCCGGTGAAACCGCCACCGTCAAGGTTAGCCTTTATATCATACTTCTCAGCAACTTCCAGGAGTGCCAGTGGCTGCTTAACCACATACTGAAGGATAGCTGATGGGAAGAAGTCCTTCAAATCTTTCTTATTGATAGTGATCTTGCCGGTACCCTCAGTAAGGTAAACACGAGCGACAGCGCTCTTACGGCGACCGATAGCATTAATCATTTCCATCTTTGTTCCTAATTATTTATACTGGTTAATATCGATTGACTTTGGCTTCTGAGCCTCGTGCTTGTGCTCAGTTCCCTCGTACACGTAGAGGTTATCCATGAGCGCACGGCCGAGAGGGCCCTTAGGGAGCATACCCTTAACGGCGTGGCGAACCATCTTGTCGACACCGTTCTTGCGAGTACGGAGCTCGGCAGGCGTGTTAAAGCGCTGGCCACCGGGATAAACCTTGTCAGTTTCCTTCTTACCAGTGAAGCGAACCTTAGCGGCGTTGATGATAATGACGTTGTCACCGCAGTCCACATGAGGGGTGAAGTTGGGCTTGTACTTTCCGCGGAGCAGCTTTGCTACTTTAGAGCAAAGACGACCTACAATCTGGTCGGTAGCGTCTACTACGACCCACTCCTTGGTAGCTGTTTCCTTGTTAACGGAAATAGTCTTGTAACTTAAAGTGTTCATTTTAAAATTTAATTTTACTACTAAAAAACGTTTTTATTTCTCTTGATGTGCCGCAGATTCACTAACCATGACGCTCGGCCAAAAGCGCCACTATTAACACGGCGACACGGGGGACTCTAAGTGTGTCCCCGAAATAATCGGCGTGCAAAAGTACACATTATTTTTATACCGGCAATGTACGCAGGGGTCGCGGTGACAAAGATTTATGTTTTTTTAACTTCCGGAGTACATGCAGCGGCTGGCGCGACCATGATAACGATGCGCGAACCCGGCCCGCCGCATACCTGGAGTCACACCTGCTTACCCATCTGATAAGCGCGGGCCAGCGCCTCGTGACCAGCTATCTCGCCGCCGTCCTGCACGCCACCGGCGAAGACGGTGCCAGCCAGGCGGGCATGGGCATAGCAGTCTATCCAGCCGCCCAGGCCACTCTCCGCACGCTCAGGAACCGAGGGTTCGTTCTCTGCCGCCGTAGTGAGCAGGTAGATGTCGTGGAAATGATAGTCAGAGTAGAAGAGCGCGTTACTGCGGTCCAGCAGGGTCTTCATCTGGCCGCTCATCTCATAATAATAAATAGGTGTGGCGAAGCAGATAACATCAGCATCGTGCATGGCGGCTGTTATGGCAGGGGCATCGTCCTGGATAACGCAGCGTCCCAGCTTGCCACAGGCCAGACAGCCACGGCAGAAGGCCATCTGCTTATCCTTTAGGGTTATCTTCTCTACCTCGTGGCAAGCCTCCCGGGCACCACGGACAAACTCGTCGGCCAGCATGTCGCTATTGCTATTAGCGCGCAGGCTCGTGGATATTACCAATACTTTACTCATGATGTTTAGTTGTTGTTACGGTTATAGCCGGGACGGTTGCCCCGATGGCTACAAAGTTACTACAAATGATGGCCACGGCCAATACCCGACCCAAGTTTTTTAGTATTCTTTTTACAGATAACAGCCCCATTGCAGCCGCCCTCTCCCTGCCGACAGCAGCTATCATGGCATCCGCCGTCATTTTTCCGCGATTATATGCGGTGGTTCCGACTTCTTTTCCGTACCTTTGTAGGGAGATAGGGAGCACCCCGCCCCCCTCATGGCAGCCCCCTGCCGAGGCCCCGAGGCCACGCCCCGGTGCCAACAGGCTACCCCCGAGCCGATAATAACCACTAAACCAAATCATAATGAGACAACAACGCATTGTATTCCTGGACTATGTACGCGTGGTGGCCTGCTTCCTGGTGATGCTGGTACACGCGAGTGAGAATTTCTATGGCGCGGCCGGCTCCACGGACATGGCGGGGCCCGAGTCGTACCTTGCCAACAACGCCGACCGCCTCTGGGTGTCGCTCTACGATGGCTTCTCGCGCATATCGGTACCCTTGTTCATCATCGTGTCGGCCTTTCTGCTGGTCCCGATGAAGGAGGGCGTCACCACGTGGCAGTTCTACCGCCAGCGGGCCCTCCGCATACTGCCCCCATTTGTCACCTTTATGATACTGTACGCCACCCTGCCGCTGCTGTGGGGCGGCATAGACAGCGTCACGGCTCTGAGAGACCTGTCGCGTATCGGGCTCAACTTCCCCACCCTGGCGGGCCACCTGTGGTTTATGTACCCACTCTTCAGCCTGTACCTTTTCATTCCCTTTATATCTCCCTGGCTGGCCCGAGCCACCAAGCGCGAGGAGCAGTGGTTCATTGCCCTCTTCGCAGTGTCTACCTGCATGCCCTACATGAACAGGTGGCTCGGCGAGGTATGGGGCCAGTGCTTCTGGAACGAGTTTCACATGCTGTGGTACTTCTCTGGCTACTTAGGATACCTCGTTCTGGCTCACTACATACGCACCCGGCTCACCTGGAGCCGCCCCAGACGGTTAGCGATAGGCAGCTTAGCGCTGGCTGTGGGCGCGGCGCTCACCATACTGAGCTTCTACGTACAGGCCACGCCCGGGGCGAACCACCCCACCCCCGTACTGGAGATAGGGTGGGCTTTCTGCACCATCAACTGCGTCATAGCCACCGCCGGAGCCTTCATCCTGTTTACCTGCATCAACAGGCCGTGCAAGCTGGTAACCGATGTGTCGAAGATGAGCTACGGCATGTACCTGATGCACATCTTCTGGCTGGGCCTGTGGGTGGATGTGTACAAGGACACCCTCGCGCTGCCCACCGTGGCTGCCATACCGGCCATAGCCATAACCACCTACGCAGCCAGCTACGCCACCACCAAATTTATCTCGCTCATCCCGGGCAGCAAGTGGCTGGTGGGCTGCTGAGCCACTGCCACACGCACACCTACAGCGAGGGTGGACAGCCGGCCGACACCATCGGCCCAGCTGTCCACCCTCGCTGTTAGAACGGGCACCTACTCGTCCACCTTGCCCAGTATGCGCTCCAGGGCTATCACGGCCTGGTTGTAGTCATTGACAGCCGCGGCCCGTTTCAGACAGGTATTGACATTTTCCTGAAGCACATTGACATACTCTGTATAGGTCATCTCACCATTATCGTACTCAGCCTTGCTCAGCGCGCCCATCTCGGCTACGCGCTTCATGGCGTCGCCCTCATAGAAACGCATGCGCTCGGCGGCCACCCGCAGCCGGTTCTGGCAGGCGGCATACTCCTGCTGGCCCTGCAGACGGCTCTGGCTCATCTCCAGCTCGGCTATCTCGCGGTCCTTCTTGGCCACCTTGACCCGTGCCTTGGCGGCCCCATAGAAGAGGGGCACGCCCACACCTACCTCGAAGCCCATAAAGTTGCCCGCTGCAAACCGCGAGCGGTTGGCGTTATACGGGTTCCACGAGCCTATGACCAGCTGCCGGCGCAAGGCCAGCGAGAGCGTAGGCGCGTACCCGTTCTTGGCTACCGTCACGGCTCGGTCGGCCGCCGCGAGCCTGTCCTGGGCATAGCGGCCCTCTGCTGTCTGCGCAAATCCATACGCCGTGCAAGGCACGCTGAGCACCTGCAGCCCATCCTCGCCCGGCATGACCGTCTCCGTGGTGTTGAGCAGGGTGCGGAGCTGCAACTGCAGGGTAGACAGTTCGCCCCGTGCCGACTGCAGCTCCAGTTGGTTCTCCCGATACGCCTTCTCGGCCAGCAGCTGCTCCATACGGTGGGTGGCACCGGCCTCGTGCATCTTGGCGGTATGACGGTGGCACTGGTCGAGCAGGCTGTCCTGGCGCTGGAGCAGGCACACACACTCGGCCTGATAAGCCAACTGGCAGTAGGCAGCAGCCACATCGGCACGAAGCTGCGCACGCACCACGCCGGCACGGCTCTGCTCGGCCTGGGTCTCGGCCTTGAACTGGCGCCTGCGGGCCACGTAGACCGTGGGGAAGTCTATCGACTGGCTAAAGGTGAGCGCGTTGTCCGGGCTGCCACCTGCCGTGGGGTCCTGGCCCAGCGTTACATCGGTCTTGTCTATATCCCAGGCCGTGCCCTGCATGGCGCGGGCCCGCTCCACACTCTTATCGGCCATCCTGACCCCATAGTTGGCTGTCAGGGCCATGTCCATACACTGTCTCATGGTAAGCCGCCTGACAGCGTCCTGCCCCTGGGCGGCCGCAGCCGCGGCGGTCAGTGCCAGCACGGCTATGGCCAATGTACATTTACTCTTTCTCATTATATATATTGCATTCTATATCCTTACACGCTCCGCCCAGACAGCCGCCATGGCCACTGGGCTGAGGGGCTGTGGCTGCCTACCTGTCGGAGTCTACGGCCTGGCCTATGCTGGCCGTCGAACAGGTAAACACATGGTTGAGCAGCCCCACGGACACGGTCTTCGTAGTGCCCTTGAGGGTTATCTGGCCCACACTGACCACCAGGTAGTTGTGTACCTGCAGCTTGGCGTCCAGGAAGGCGTTGACAAACGGGCCTGAGAGCACCGAGCCTATCAGGCCGAACACGCCCGAGTCGTCCTGGGTACGCTCGGCGACCGATTTTTCTACATAGCTGGTAGCCACAGCCTTCAGCGTGTCCTGGTGAGCCTGCCTGTCGGGACAGGTCGCCACCAGCAGGCCGAAGACAAAGAGCCCCACTATCAGGGCTATCACTTTCTTGTTCATACTGCATACGTTTGGGTGGGTTACACACTACGCGCCCCGCCACAGGGGCGGCTCGCACTATCGTACTGCAATATTCGGAAAAAAATGAGAGAAAACCAAGCAGAAACGCAAATAATTGCCATAGACAGGCCATTTTCTCTCCGCTGGGCCGTAGCCATCATGGCCAGGTCGGCAGAGGGCATGACAGACAGGGGCCGTGGCTGTCGTGGAGGGCGCCCTCGTCTCTGCCGCAGCCATAGCCATGGCCCGACATGGCGAAAAACCTTTACACACGACTGTATATTTATGCAAAACGAGGGGGCGATACTGTATAAATATACAGTCGTAGCGCCCGTTTTCCGGGGCATTTTTTCCGGAATTTTTCAACAATCCAGGACCGTTTTGGGGGTCATCGGGGGCGTTTGGGGGTGTCGCGAGGGCCGCAAAAGTAACAGTTTTTTACAAAATAGGGACAAACGATGCCCTTTTCGCCGCTATTTCCGCCTCTGGCGAGGATGGTTTTTAGGGTCGCCGCGATGGTCATTTTTTTGCTCGCGATGGTCATTACGATT
>CAKPRX010000068.1 GCA_934183135.1 uncultured Prevotella sp. | reverse complement strand
CCCCTCGTAGGGTGCCGTGGCCGTATGGGGCCTCGCGGTTGTGGCGTTTTTGTTTTTCTTTACTATTTCCATAGGTGCCAAAGTCGTTATGGGTGCTGTTTTTACGGTGGAAAATTGGCGTTTTGCCACCGAGGATTGCGAAAAAATAATACATTTTCTTGCTGGTATCGGCTGATTTATATACCTTTGCAGCCGTATATCGAATAAATATAGCGAAAAGTTACATTACTGATTACTACTTGTGCTTTGGAAGATGCCAAGGCTTCATATACCGTGTCTGCCATGTCCGTGGCGGCTATTCACGGATATAGGCCCACGGTTGTCTGTCAATGTCTGATGACAGCGGGTAAGCCATGTGTATGTGGATGTTAGCAAGTGAGAAGACAATAAAAATTTAAATCAAAACAATAGACTTATGAGAAGAATGACTATCAGATGGGCAGTAGCCATGCTGGTGTCTTTTGCCGGATTGGTACCCGCCAAGGCCTTTACGGCCCCGATGGCGGATGACCATACCGTCACCACGACGACAGAGAGCAAGCCCAAGACGGCTGCTGAGTTGCCCGGAACGGTCATTTCGTACGACACGCGTGCCGACCACTGGAGCGTGGGGCAGCCCGTTGCGCCAGTGGCGGGCCAGAGCGAGGACGACGTAATGAACCGCATCTTCCTGTTTTACAATACCAAGACGGGGAAGTTCCTGAACCTCGGCGGATGGTGGGGCATGCGCACCGTGCTGAGCGATGTGCCCCAGCTGTTCTGGCTCCAGCGCCGTAATGAGGTGAAGGTGACTGGCCCCAACCTGGTGCGCTATCCCCTTAACGAGAAAGATACGACCAAAGTGGCCTCGCAGCTGAGCCACCTCTTCAACGTGCATTACAACAGGCCTCGCCAGATAGGTATAGGTAGCCAGCAAGGCGATGAGAGTTTTGCTACCTACACGAAGTTGCAGGTCGTAGACAACGCTACGGGCAACGTGGCGTATACCATCGGTACTGCCAAGGGCACGGACGGCCACTTCGGCTCGTACCAAGATATAGACCTCGCCAAGCAGCGCATAGAGGCCGAGATAGACCTCAGCACCTGTAAGAACAACAACGAGAATATCCTCTCTATAGGTAGCGCCATAGACCAGTGGGGCTGGGGCGACAACGAGAAACACGCCATAGCCGATAACGTACATATCTACTATAATGCTACCGGTACTGCCACCAAGAAACTTAGTGCCCACGAGCTGCTTGTGGTGTATCTGGGTGTTAGGAGCAGTGACCCCAATGGTGTTAGAAAATCATTCTATGATGTGTTGCCATCGTCTCCGCTGAAACTGGTTCTGACGGATAAGGGCTTGGAGGTAACTGCCGTTTCGGGCAATAACCTTTATACCGATGTGGCCACTACTCTGACGGCTGACGGAAAGATACAGGTGGGAAGCCTGCAGGGCGATAATCGTAGCTATGCCACCTACAACAAACTGCAGATAGTAAGGGGCGATGGTACCATCACCAAGATAGTAGAAGACGGCTACAAGGCCGATGGCAAGGTCATAGGCCTGGATGCCGGAAAAACGTATGCTAAGGATACTGACTGTGGCGCCAACCTGGACTTTGACATTAATACCGACCGGGTAGAGGCGGAGATAGACCTGACCTCTTGTAATACAAATATAATCAACGAGAATATATTGTCTATCGGTAGGGCTATCGGCAAATGGGTGGGATATAACCTGCACTTCTACTATACGTCTGGTAGTGGTACCCTTGAGATAGATTATACTGATGCCAATAGTTTTAATAAAGATACCGGGCGTAAAACCATTACCCTTAGCGATAAGACTAAGCCCCTCTATATCACTTATAGCAAGGACGGTGTGGTAGTCCGCAACGGCGACACCCAGACCACAGCCCTCTTCGCCGGTATGAATATTCCCTTTGCCTATGGCGAGGGCAACAGCATAGACATAGGTAACGTCGAGGGTGCATACAGAAGCTCAGCGACCTATACGAGTGTGCAGGTAGCTGGCGAGGAACTGAAGGACGAGTTCAACGCTGAGGCCAACAGAGCCACAGGATATAGCACTACCAAGGTCATAGACATCAGCAAGGACGAGATTACGGCCGTGGTAGACCTTACCAACTGCACGAGCGCCAGCAAGGAGAATGTCCTGTCAATAGGCGATGGCGTCAAGGTGTGGAAAGGCAACTGGTCTTCGGCAGATGGCTACGCCGACAGCATAGGGCGTGTGCATATTTATTATATAGGCACTGAAAAGAAAGCCTATGTTGACTATACAGGGCGTGGACAGCAAGAACAGATTAATTTCCCGGTGGCAGACAACACGCTCACGGTGAGTCTGTCTAAAGCCAAGGGGCTCTGCATTAACGGCAAGGAATACTTCGGCCAGCTCACGGTACCCTATGTGGCTGGCCGAGAGGGCGACGCGGTGCGATACACCTACTCCGACGGCCAGTATGTCATAGATGATGAGCAGGGAGAAAAGCTCCAGCGCATATATGAGGACTATATTTACGCCGATGAAAGCCGCAGCGAAGAGAGGCAAACCTACTTTATATCATCTAAGTTTGCCAAGTCGGCCGGAGCCTCCGGCAATGAGAAAAACTTCCTGGCCTATAACAACGTCAGCTCCGCGGGTACCAGCGCGAACAACGCCCCCTATGACTGTGGCGTTTTTGCCGACCGCAACATTACGGCCTTTAGCGGAATGAGCAGCCCCGTGGTGTCACAGTGGTCCATAGACCCCGTGACCGGCCCCTCGGGCCAGGGACAGAACCTCTACACGCTGTCGCTCACTATGCCTTATAACGCCGAGAGCGATAAGGGCGAGATGTTTGGGAAAGATGCGAAGGGGAATCAGATTACCAAGCAGTTCTTCCTCGCTCCCTCGCAGAAATATGTGTATGGTCCCAGCTCTAACAACTATTATTACGACAGCGATGTCAATCATACCGGGGAGTATGACAAGGAGGAGTACACCGATGTGGAGCTTGACAGCACTAAGAGCGACCTGTGCTACTGGAAGATCATCTCGCTGAAGGACTACCGCGCCATCCTGGACAACTCTGACAGCGAGCTGCGCAACCAGGTTGATGCCTCGTTCCTTATCAGCGACCCCGACTTCTCGCGCGAGAGTGCCGTGCTCGGTCAGTGGAAGGCGTCGGCCGCCCTTGACAATTCGGACAAGCTGCGTATAGGCTACGATGGCTACTATAAGACCTCGCCCAGTCAGAATGACTATGTCAAAGAGAACAATGCAGACAGTAAGCGCCAGTACTACTCGCGCTACATGGCTGCCAATATCTATAACGGCGGCCGGGGCTCGCTGTCGCAGCAGATAACGGTGTTTACGCCGGGCTGGTACGTGGTACACTGCCAGGGCATGACCAACGTGAAGGCCAAGCTCTTCGTAGAGCGGGTAGACAATACGGCCAATGCCACCCAGCGCAACACCAAGGAACTTACCGCTATAACCGCCGACGAGCTGGCGCAGCTGCGCAGCTCGGACACCAGCGTGGCCCACTGGCCCATGGATGCCGGCATGCCGCTATATAACTCGGCGGTGTGGATGAACGACGTGTACCGCAAGGATGCCAACCTGTCTAAGTACGACAACCAGGTGCTGATATATGTAGATGGTATCAGTGTCACGGAGCCTGCGACCCTCAACATAGGTGTCGAGGTGACCGATGGTGCCGACGGTGTGGCCACCGCGGATGAGTGGACGGCCTTTGACCACTTCCGCATCCAGTTTGGCGGCGCCAGTGCCGATAAAGAGCCTTTCCTCATCCTTGACGAGGACTTTAAGTCGCTCGACTACATCGACAAGGGCATACACCCCTATACGGGCAAGTCGCTGCTGCTGCACCGCACATTCAAGGCGGGACAGTGGAATACCTTCATCCTGCCTGTCAGCCTTACCAAGGCACAGTTTGATGGCGCCTTTGGCGAGGGGTCGAAGCTGGCAGAGCTGAAAGGACTGACACCTACCCGCGTCAACTTCACCTCTGTCCAGACAGAGAACGGCGGCGTGTTCCTCAAGGCCGGCACCCCCTATATCATCTGGCCCGAAAAGGTGGCCGGAGACTATGATGCCAGCAAGGCCACGCAGGAGATATGGACCTGGGAGTCTAACGGTACCGTGTCAGAGCAGGTGACGGTGGGCACGCCTTACTACACCATCCTGGGTGTAACCCTCGACGGGCCCAAGGCGAAAGGTGCCAACGAGTTCGAGCACTACGACTTTACCAACCCCTCTAACTATGACGGTGGCGAGGTGTATGTGCAGTCGGCTACAGGTGTCATCGGCGACAGCCGCGGCACCATGGTCATGAAGGGCACTTACTGCAGGAACTACGAGGGCAGCCAGATAATAGACGGCCGGCCCACCCTCAACTTTACGGGCAGCCAGTATGCCTACGTCATGTCCAATACGGCTATGCGCCGCCTGCCCCAGGGCAAGCCTTACGGCACCAAGGGCCTGCGCTGCTGGTTCGAGTACACCCTGGACCAGGCTACCCAGGCCGTACCGCAGGTGGTTATAGACGGCGTGGGCGACGAGACGACCGGCATAGACGACATACAGGGCAGCGCCAGCCAGCCCGTGGCCAGCCGTTATGCCGGCGGCGTGTACAACCTGAACGGCCAGCTGCTGCGCCGTGGCCACTCGGTAGAGGGGCTGCCCAGCGGCGTGTATATAGTGAATGGTAAGAAAGTTTCGGTAACTAATGAATGATTAACCGTATGAACAAACAGAAATATATAGCCCCGCGGGCTGAACTGATAGTGGTCAAGGCACAGGTGATGCAATATACCAGCGGTTATGGTACCGATGGAAAGTACCAGGGTGATGTGACAGATGACGACGACAGCCCGTTAGGTTGGGGCGAGAGCGACTGACCCATCGGCCCGGTCCGACCGTCATGACAGTGGGGGAGGCGAGTGCATACAGCATTAGCCTCCCCCTTCTGTGTGTTAGGGGCAGTCGGCGGTGGGGGAGGGCAACTGGAAAGCTCCAGAACGTATCGTAAAGTTTTTTCCGAAAATGTATATTTATACATTTTCGGTCTTTAGGCATCGGGCGAGGGCTTTTCGGTCTTCTGCCGTTTGCCTGTACGCCCGCCGAGGGGACAGCGGTGCGGAAAACGGCCATTTTCGGACCACCCGAAAACGACCTTTAGAGTGCTCGCGATGGTCATTAGAAACGTAATGACCATCGCGAGCAAAAAAATGACCATCGCGGCGACCCTGAAAACCGACCTCGCGAGTGCTGAAAATAGCGGCGAAAAAGGCGCGGACAGCCTCTGTTTTGTAAAAGATTGTTACTTTTACACCCCTCGCAGGCCCCCGAAACGGCCCCGATGCCCCCGAAAACCGTCCTGGTTTGATGATTTTTTCCCAGGATTATGTCCCGAAAAGTGGCCGTTACATCTGTATATTTATACATCTTCGCCTCAGGTTTTGCATAAATATACAGTCGTGTGTAAAGTATTTTCGCCGTTCGCGCCATGGCTATGGCAACGCTATGACCCATGATACCCGCCATGGCGGCCGCGGCTCCCAGTCCGCGCGTCACGTCTTGGCGGGCTGCGCGCCATCAGGCCCCTTATGGCCTGACACTCTACGGGTATCGCAGCGGTTGCAAATCTAAAAAAATGAAAATAATATATATATAATAAGGTGTAACCGATTTTTTTTGTCTACTTTTGCACTTCAAATAACTTAATGTACGCAAACGATGCACGAGAACTTAGTGATAGTAGAGAGCCCCGCAAAGGCTAAGACCATAGAGAAATTCTTAGGAAAGGACTTCAAGGTGATGTCGAGTTTCGGCCACATCCGCGACCTCAAGAAGAAGACGCTCAGCATAGACGAGAAGACCATGGAGCCCGACTACGAGATACCGGAGGAAAAGAAAAAACTGGTGGCCGACCTGCGCAAACAGGTCAAGGATGCCAAGAAGGTGTGGCTGGCTTCCGATGAGGACCGCGAGGGAGAGGCTATCAGCTGGCATCTGTGCGAGGTGCTCGGGCTGGACGAGGCCAAGACCAGCCGAATAGTATTCCACGAGATAACCAAGACCGCCATACTCGACGCCATACAGCATCCGCGTCATCTGGACATGAACCTGGTCAACGCGCAGCAGGCCCGCCGCGTGCTGGACCGCCTGGTGGGCTTCAAGCTGTCGCCGGTGCTCTGGCGCAAGGTCAAGCCAGCCCTCTCTGCCGGCCGCGTGCAGAGCGTGGCCGTAAGGCTCATCGTGGAGCGCGAGCGCGAGATACAGGCGTTCAAGAGCGAGCCTTACTATCGCGTTACGGGCGTGTTCGCCGTACCCGCGGGCCACGGTGCCACGGCCGAGGTGAAGGCCGAGCTGGACCGCCGCTTTGCCACCCATGCCGAGGCCCTCGACTTCCTGGCCCGCTGCCGCGACACCCACTTCACGGTGAGCGGGGTGGCCCAGAAGCCGCTCAAGCGCATGCCCGCCCCACCGTTTACCACATCGACCCTGCAACAGGAGGCCGCCCGCAAACTGGGCTTCACCGTAACCCAGACCATGATGGTGGCCCAGCACCTGTACGAGAGTGGACGCATCACCTATATGCGTACCGACAGCGTGAACCTCTCCAAGTTCGCCATCGGCTCGGGCAAGGAGGAGATTACTAACCTTTGGGGCGAGCAGTACAGCCGTCCGCGCAACTACCAGACCCACTCCAAGGGCGCCCAGGAAGCCCACGAGGCCATACGCCCCACATACCTCTCTGAGGCCACCATTACCGGCAACGCCCAGGAACGCCGCCTGTACGACCTGATATGGAAGCGTACCATAGCCTCGCAGATGGCCGAGGCCGAGATAGAGAAGACCACCGTGACGATAGACATAGACGGCCAGAAGGAGAAGTTTGTGGCCAATGGCGAAGTGGTGGTGTTCGACGGTTTCCTCAAGGTGTACCGCGAGTCGACCGATGACGAGGAGGTTCGCGAGGACGACGCCAACCAGCTCCCGGCCCTGCACGCCGGCGACCCGCTGGAGCGGCTGTCGGTCACGTCGACCGAGCGCTACTCGCAGGGGCCCCTGCGCTACACCGAGGCCAGCCTGGTCAAGAAGCTCGAGGAACTGGGCATAGGCCGCCCGTCGACCTACGCCCCCACCATATCTACCATCCAGCAGCGCGAGTACGTGCAGAAGGGCGACAAGGCCGGCGAGGAGCGCCCCTGTGCCATAGACACGCTGAAGGGAACCGGCATCGTGTCGGCCACCAAGGCCGAGACCACCGGCAAGGAGAAAGGCAAGCTGCTGCCCACCGACATAGGCTTTGTGGTCAACGACTTCCTGATGGCCCATTTCCCGGAGATAATGGACTACAACTTTACCGCCCGTGTCGAGAACCAGTTTGACAAGATAGCCGAGGGCCAGGAGGAGTGGACGCAGATGATGAAGACGTTCGACAAGGACTTCGAGCCCACCGTAGCCAAGGTGATGAACGCCCGCTCGGAGCACAAGGCCGGCGAGCGGCAGCTGGGCACTGAGCCCGGGACGGGCAAGCCTGTGTTCGTGAAGATAGGCCGCTTCGGGCCGGTGGCCCAGATAGGCCGCGCCGACGACACGGACAAGCCACGGTTTGCCCAGTTGCCCACCGACAAGAGCATAGAGACCATCACGCTGGACGAGGCGCTCGAGCTGTTCAAGTTGCCGCGTACCATAGGCGACTTTGAGGGTACCCCCGTGGTGGTGGGCGCCGGGCGGTTTGGCCCCTATGTGCTGCATGCCAAGAAGTACGTGTCGCTGCCCAAGGGCAGCAACCCGCTGACCACCACCCTGGGCGAGGCCGTGGCCGTGATAGAGCAGAAACGCAACCAGGAGCGCCAGAGCCACGTCAAGACCTTCGAGGAAGACCCCGCCATGGAGGTGCGCACAGGCCGCTACGGCCCCTACATAGCCTATAACGGCAACAACTACCACATGCCCAAGTCGGCCGCCGACCGTATAGACCAGCTTACCTATGCCGAGTGCAAGCAGATAGTAGAGACAGCGCCCGAACCACGTACACGCCGCCGCAGATGACCATCACCCGTATCATACTCATAGGCTACATGGGGGCCGGCAAGACCACCATAGGCAACGCGCTGGCCCGCGAGCTCGGCATGCCGTTCTACGACCTCGACTGGTATATCGAGAGCCGTATGCACCGTACCATCAAGCAGCTCTTCGACGAGCGCGGCGAGGAGGGGTTCCGCCAGATAGAGCACAACATGCTCCACGAGGTGGCCGAGTTTGAGAACGTCATCATCAGCTGTGGCGGCGGCACCCCCTGCTTCTTCGACAACATGGACTACATGAACCGCCAGGGCGACACCGTGTATCTCAAGGCCTCGCCCGAGGTGCTCTGCCGCCACCTGAGTATGGGCAAGACTGTGCGCCCCCTGCTCCTGGGCAAGAGTGCTGACGAGCAGCGCACCTTCGTGGCCGAGCAGCTGGCCCGGCGCGAACCCTATTATAGCCAGGCACGCCACACCATCAGCGTGGACCTCATGGACGATTTCAAAAAGATACATATAACAACCCAACGACTAAAAACGCTACTCGGATTATGAAGAAGTGGACTATCGAAGACTCGCGCGAGCTATATAATATATGTGGCTGGGGCGCCTCTTATTTCAATATCAACGACCGGGGCAACGTCTGCGTGTCGCCCAGCAAGGACGGCGTGCAGATAGACCTGCGCGAAGTGCTCGACGAGCTATCCCTCCGCGATGTGACACCCCCCGTGCTGCTCCGTTTCCCTGATATTCTGGACAACCGTATCGAGAAGACAGCCAGCTGCTTCAAGCGGGCGGCCGAAGAGTATCACTACAACGCTCAGAACTTTATCATCTATCCTATCAAGGTCAACCAGATGCAGCCCGTGGTCGAGGAGATTATCTCGCACGGCCGCAAGTTCAACCTGGGCCTTGAGGCCGGCTCCAAGCCCGAGCTCCACGCCGTTATAGCCGTGCAGTGCCAGAGCGACTCGCTCATAGTCTGCAACGGTTACAAGGACCAGAGTTACATAGAGCTGGCTCTGCTGGCGCAGAAGATGGGCAAGCGCATCTTCATCGTGGTCGAGAAACTCAACGAGCTGGACATCATAGCCCGCGCGGCCAAGAAACTCAACGTGAAGCCCAACCTGGGCATACGCATCAAGCTGGCCTCAAGCGGCTCTGGCAAGTGGGCCGAGAGCGGGGGCGACGCCTCCAAGTTCGGCCTTACCAGCTCGGAACTGCTCGACGCCCTGCGCATCCTTGACGAGAAGGGCCTGCACGACAGCCTGCGTCTCATCCACTTCCACATAGGCTCGCAGATAACCAAGATACGCCGCATACAGACGGCCCTGCGCGAGGCGGCCCAGTTCTACATCAACCTGCACAAGATGGGGTATGACGTAGACTTCGTAGACTGCGGCGGCGGACTGGGCGTGGACTACGACGGAACCCGCTCGGCCAACAGCGAGAGCTCGGTCAACTACTCTATCCAGGAGTACGTCAACGACTGTGTCTACACGTTCGTCGACGCCGCCGACAAGAACGGCATAGCCCACCCCAACATCATCACCGAGAGCGGCCGCTCGCTTACGGCCCACCACTCGGTACTGGTAATAGACGTGCTCGAGACGGCCAGTCTGCCCGAGATGCCCGAGGAGTTCGAAGCCAAGGACACCGACCACCAGCTGGTCAAGGACCTGTACGAGATATGGGACAACCTGAACGCCAAGAATATGCTCGAGGACTGGCACGACGCCGAGCAGATACGCGACGAGGCCCTCGAACTCTTCTCGCACGGCATCGTGGACCTCAAGACACGTGCCGAGATAGAGAGTATGTACTGGAGCGTGTGCCATGAGATCAATACGCTGGCCAAACAGCAGAAGCACGTGCCCGAAGAGCTGCGCAACATAGACAAGCTGCTTGCCGACAAGTACTTCTGTAACTTCTCGCTCTTCCAGAGCCTGCCCGACTCGTGGGCCATAGACCAGCTCTTCCCCATCATGCCCATCCAGCGGCTCGACGAGCGCCCCACGCGCAACGCCACCCTGCAGGACATTACCTGCGACAGCGACGGCAAGATAGCCAACTTCGTCAAGGAGGGCCACATATCCCATGTGCTGCCCCTTCATGCCCTGCGCCGCAACGAACCTTACTACCTCGGTGTGTTCCTTGTCGGCGCCTACCAGGAAATACTCGGCGACATGCACAACCTGTTCGGCGACACCAATGCTGTACACATCGGTGTCAAGGATGGCAAGTACCACATAGACCAGATATTCGACGGCGAGACGGTCGAGGAAGTCCTGGACTACGTTCAGTACAACCCCAAGAAACTGGTGCGCCAGCTCGAGATCTGGGTTACCAAGAGCGTTAAGAACGGCAAGATATCGCTCGAGGAAGGCAAGGAGTTTCTCTCCAACTACCGCTCGGGCCTCTACGGATATACCTATTTAGAATAATAAGATGGAAGACAGACAGACTATAACCGTCATCAAGGTGGGCGGAGCCGTGGTCGAGGACGAGACCATGCTGGACCGCCTGCTCGATGACTTCGCTGCCATACCCGGACGCAAGGTTCTGGTACACGGAGGCGGCCGCAGAGCCACCCAGGTGGCTGCCCGGCTGGGCATGGAGACCCACATGGTGGGCGGACGCCGCATTACCGATGCCGACATGCTCGGCGTGGTGACCATGGTCTACGGCGGACTGGTCAACAAGAACATCGTGGCCCGGCTGCAGGCCCGCCACGTTAACGCCGTCGGGCTTACCGGTGCCGACGCCAACATTATCCAGGCGCACCGCCGCCCTGTACGCGACGGGGTAGACTATGGCTATGTGGGCGACGTCGACACGGCCGACGGACAGATGATAGGCCGGCTGGTCGAGGCCGGTGTCACCCCTGTGGTGGCTCCCCTTACCCACGACGGCCACGGCTCTATCCTCAACACCAATGCCGACACCATAGCCGCCACCGTGGCCCGCGCCCTGGCCCCCCTCTACAGCGTAACGCTTATCTACGCCTTTGAGAAACCCGGCGTGCTGAGCCGGCCCGACGACGACAGCAGTGTGATACCCCTCATTACCCGTCCCGACTTTGACAGCTACGTGGCCGACGGTACCATAGCCGGCGGCATGATACCCAAGGTGGAGAACGCCCTGGCAGCCATAGACCACGGGGTGGCCCGTGTGGTCATCACCCAGGCCACGGCCATCGACGGAGCCCACGGCACCATTATCAAATAAACGTTAAAAAACGGAAAAACCACCCCGCGGCTGTAACTTATACCCCCGCCATACGTCATTACTATTAGAGAGACGATGAAAGAAATCAGTTTTCGTGACGATGTACTTCCGCTGAAGAACGTGCTCTTCAGGCTGGCTCTCCGCATAACGCTCAATCGCGCTGAGGCCGAGGATGTAGTACAGGAAACGCTGATTAAGGTGTGGAACCGCCGCGACTCGTGGGCCGAGATAGACTCGATAGAG
>CAKPRX010000067.1 GCA_934183135.1 uncultured Prevotella sp. | reverse complement strand
ATACGATATAGATGAAGAAAACGAAAGCTAAAAACCAGGCAAGGATGATAAGCTGGGTGGCGCGGTCCTTGAGTACCACCTTGGTGGGGTCGCCGCTCTTCTTGTCTACTACCGCTATCTGGATATAGCGGAGCAGCCCTACCAGCACGGGTACACTGGTGAGGTACAGGTAGTCGCTGTGGAAGTGGGCGATGGTCTCGGGCGACACGGTGTACATGATGTAGCACACCAGCATGACCGCGCCGGTGATGGTTATGGCCTGGTTGATAAAGGTGAGGTTGTAGCGGATGGTATTCTTACGTGGGGCCACGCCTGTGGCATCCATGCGGAGTACATCGTCGCGCCGCTTGGCAAAACTGAGGAACAGGGTGAGCAGGAAGGTCATCAGCACTATCCACTTGCTGAGCACGATGCCCGTGGCCACACCTCCGGCCAGGATGCGCAATACAAATCCGAAGGCTACGATACACACGTCGATGATGGCGCTGTCCTTGAGCCTTACGCAGTACAACACGTTGAGCACCACATAGAAAACTATAATTCCCCCTACGGCCAAGGCGTTGCCCAGAAGGGCCGCCGTCCCTGCCGAGAGCACCAGCATGAGTGCCATCAGCCCGTAAGCCTCGCGTACCGGCACCTCGCCCGAGGCTATGGGTCGCTTACACTTCACGGGATGGGCGCGGTCGGCATCCACATCGATGATGTCGTTAAGACAGTAGATGGCCGATGCGGCAAAGCAGTAGGCCATCATGGTGATGCAGCCGGCCGTCAGGGCGTCAGGGTCGGTCAGGGCTCCGCCGAAGAACAGCGGGATGAGTACAAAGACATTCTTTATCCACTGGCGCATGCGTATGATGCGCAGCGCAGCATTCAGTTTGGCAGTCATAGGCTCCATGCGTTCATTACTTTATGTAGTATCTGGTGTAGCAGCCATGCCACGGGCAGCGTTACGGCCAGGCACAGCGCGAAAGTGGGCCAGTAGCCCAGTTGCCACGGTTCTATCCACGTGAGGACGAAGTGGCTGTGTATAAGATAAATCTCCAGGCTGAGGCTGCCCACCATGGCCAGTGCGCTGCCCATCCGTGCAGGCAGCAGGCCGATGCCCTGGGCCATGAGCAGGGCCCCCGATATGGTCAGGGGAATGTAGGCCAGCCGCTCCAGGAATATGGGAAACCGTCCGTGGAGGGCCTGCTCCAGGTAGATGCACAGGGCTAACGATGCAGCCATGGTCAGGGCCAGCGCCCAGGGGGTGCCCGGCGTGGTGGCACGCCCCTGGCGTACCCACTCGCCCATGGCTATGCCGATAAAGAAGATGGGCACCCGGCTCCAGAATATCTCAATGTGTCCCACGGCCGCGTGTATGGGAGCCACGTACTGTACGGCCACGCACCACAGTATCATCAGCACGGGCAGCCATCGCCACACGGCATCGCGCTGTACGAGCCGCATGTACCATGGTGCCAGCAAGTATAGTAGCAGGGTGGCCGGTATGTACCAGAAGGTCAGCTCGTCGTGTATCCAGAAGTCCCAGTTGATGGTAATGTCGCCCAGCAGGTCGGGCAGACTTGACGAGAACCGCTGGGGGCCTAAGTAGTCGGGCAGATAGAACGCCGTAGCCATCACCAGCCATGCCGGCAGTATGCGTAACAGTCGCCGCCGGTAGAAGTGCCCCATGTCGGGCTGCTTGCACCAGGCATACCACAGTCCGATGCCGCTGAGGAAGAAGAAGATGTCGACCCCCACGTTGCCCATGCGCTTGAGTCCGAAGAAGGCATCGGTTCGCGGCAGACCAATGTGGAACAGCACGATAAACAGGATGGACAGTCCCATCAGTTGTCCTCGGTGGCGGGACAGACAGCCCCAGTCTATAGTCATCTGTTTCATTGCTTGAGTTGTGGGTTGGGTATCTTCTTCATCACCTCTCTGAACAGCCAGGCCACGCAGATGCTGGCCAGGATGTACAGGAGTAGTCCGGTGTATATGTCGCCGCCTCGGCTGATGGGGATGAATACCTTGCGCAGGATGGGGTGGCACACGAAGAGGGCCGCCGACACCTGCCCCATCCATACCAGCATGGCGGTGGTGGGGGCGTGTAGCACGGCGGGCCAGGCTGCCAGCCATCTCACGGCACATACAGCCGCGGTACATACCCAGACAGGTACCAGAGCCCACAGATAGGGCGTCAGGCTGCACAGGTAGATGAGCAGGCACGACAGGAGCAGTAGACAGGCATAGGCCCAGCCACTGCGGTTGCCCGTGTGCAGCCTGTGGCCATAGCGTGCATAGAGCAGGCCGAGCCCGAAGGGCAACATGCCACCCATGAAGTTGTACCGGTACCGGTTCATGGCGTCGCCGTCGGGTTCCATGCCCATCTGCAGGATTACGCATACGGCCATCAGTCCCACCGTGTAAGTCCATGGCCGTCGGGCCAGCACCAGTCGGTACACGATGTACAGCTGCAGCATGAGCCCGAAGAACCAGTAAGGCCCTGGCCATATCTGATGGTCGGGGTCGGGCAGCACATTGTTGACCATGCAGAGCTGGGCCAGTATCTGGGTAACGGTATAGTGCCAGCTGCCAGGGGTCATGGCGTCGACGATGGTAAAGGCCACGAAGCCCACAATCATCATCTTGAACAGTTTGAGGTAGTGATAGGCTATAAACCGTGGTGCCGGCGGCAGCGGGACACGGTCAGCCCGGGTGGCAGAGCCGCCATGCTCGTACTTGCACACCAGGCCGTAAGCGCTGAGGAAGAGAAAGACGGGCACGCCATAGTGCCCAAAGAAAGAGAGCAGGTGGACAGGCAGATTGCCATCAGGGTGGCTGAGCACCTGATGGAGGACATCTACGTTGTGCTGGTCGTAGGTGTACTCGTTCTCCTTGACAATAGGCCCGAGCCAGTGGCAGTAGTTGTGCAGTACTATGCCCAAGATGGCCAGGCCTCTAAGGATGTTGCACTCGGCGCGCGAGAGCAACTGTTGGCGGTTGTCGGTGTTGGCGTTCATGTCGGTATCATTTGAAAGGGCTCTTCACCGCGCTGGCCGAGGGTGCTGGCGGCACCAGGCGGTTATAGTCGGTCTTGCCCTTGAGCAGTCGGGGGCGCGCCACGTCGTAGTCTGGGCTCAGCAGGTTGTAACGCGACTGGTAGTCGGGTGTGACAATGCCCGCGAGATACAGGAGAAGATGCGGGAGCGCATCGGTCATGTACGGCCTGTCCTTGGCCTCGACGGCCTGTTTGAAGATATGCGGGTGGCGCACAGCATAGCGGTGCGTGCAGTAAATCCAGAAAGGTATCTCGAACTCATATTTGGCCAGGCCGTAGTCGATGGCGGCCGAGTGGTTGCGGCAGATGATGCCGCGGTTCTCCTCGTAACACTCCTCACCGTGGTCGGGCATGTAGATGACGATAGCGTCCTGGTTGTCAAAACGCCGGCATATCTGGTCGACGATAGAGTCGTTGTAGAGCACAGCGTTGTCGTAGTAGCTCAGCAGGCGGCGCTGCTTGTCGCTCAGTTCGGGTCTGCTCTCCTCATAGTCGGCCGGCTTGAAGTGGGTGCGGTCGTGGGGGTAGCGGTCGCGGTAAGCCACGTGCTGGCCCAGCAGATGGAAGATGTACAGGTTGGCCTTGGGCTGATGGCCGGGCGTGTAGCTCTGGACGAGGTGGTCATAGTCTGACAGCAGTCCGTCGTCGTAGCGGTGAACCTGGGTGTTGCGGGTATCAAACTGGGCCTTGCTCAGGACAGGGTTGTTCAGGAAGAAACCACCGCTGAAGTCGTACACGGCCTCTTTGGCCTTGGGCAGGAACTGGTTAGTAAGAAAGGTGACGTGGTAGCCAGCCTTGCGGAACACTTCGGGGAAGAGCGGATAGTCGCACCACTCGCCGGGCTGGCCCACCACGTGCAGGGAGAATGTGTTCTTGAAGACGAAGCTCGTAAGGTTCCACGGCGACACCACATCGCTGAAACGGATGAGACGCCCGCGTTGCTCGCGGGCTATCTGTCGCGGCGTGGTGGGCATGGGATAGCCGTATTGGGCCGAGTGGTGCTTGCCGTAGCTCTCGCCGATAATCAGGACGATGGTGGGCGAGGTGTAGGAGCAGCTGTCTACCCGCACGTCGTCGATGCGGCTCACCAGACGGTTAATCTGCTGGGCTGCCAGGGAGTTGGCGTACACGCTGAAGACCAGCCGCCACTCCGGGGTGTACAGCACACCGTGTGCCGGGTCGGTCAGGGTGTGTTCCACCTGGCCTATGGTGCTTGCCGACATGAGCCGGGCCAGCGCCACCTTGTTGTGGGCACTGGTGCAGACACTTACGGCTACAAGTGCCAGCGTGACGGCCCCTGCCGCGGGTACGACCCGCCTGATGCGGGGTGTGAACCACGCGCCTATGGCCCTGTGGAACCAGGCCACCACACCATGGGCCACCATGATGAGCAGCAGCCAGCCCACCGGACTGGCAATGACATCGGCAGAGAGGTACGACTTGATGAACTCGCTGGCTTCGCGTGCGTCGGTCTCGTCTACTAATAAGAGCATGGTAGGGGTGATGGTCGACTTGAACTTCCAGAAGCAGTACGTGTCTATCACGGTCACAGTGTAGGCCACCACATAGAGCACCCTGCGTACCCACCGGCGCACCGCCGCGGGCAGCAGCGTCAGGACTACACACGCCACGTACAGGTCGATGAACAGTTCAAGGTACAAGTTGCCATATAGATGCACACCCTTGACATGGGGGAGTGTAATCCACTCGCCGACGATGCCAAGCACATACATGCTCACGAAGAAGAGGGCATTGGTCTGAATGGGAACAAACAGCCGGCCCAGTAAGGTGGTTAGTACGTTGCGCACTTTCATCATTCTGTCCATTAAAGTGCAAACTTAGTTAAAAAAAATAACATGACGAAGTGATTTGCCAATAAAAATGCTGCCGTGGCGATAACTGCCCGTGGCAGCGTGGGCGAAAGGGCTGCCGCCGCCATGGCATCGGCCACCGCGCCCGCCGCCGGCCCCATGCTGGCAGTGGCCGCGGGCTCCGTCCGAAGACTGGGGATGTGGGTTCCGTGATGCGGTATGTACATACTAAACCGCCGGATGTACATCCATAGTCTGCGGACGGTGACCGCGAGGGCCTCAGGCCCCGAAGTCGCCCCTCAGGGTGCGTAGGATGCGGCGGCGGGCCTTGGCCCAGAACGAGTTGGTGCGGGCGTAGTATCGCTCAAAGGCGCGGCGCGCCTCGCGGTTCTCCTCGATGGGCTCTATCTTGGTCACGGGCAGGGGCTGGGTGTAGAGCAGCGAGTCATACAGGCCGCCCCCGCCACAGTTGGTGCCCGTGCCGTCGAACCCCTCGTTCATTACGAGCGACCGCCCCACGTTGAGCGACAGCACGTCGGCCAGGAAGAGCGATGCATTCCAGCGTATGGCCCACGAGTCGTTTTTGCCGGCTATCTGCCTGCGCAACATGCGAGTGAACCCATACTTGCCGTTGAAGTCGAACTCGCGGGTGAGTCCCTCCTCTTCCAGCAAGTTAAGCAGGGCTTGTCCATCGGGGTTGAACAGTTGCCAGGCGCGTTTCCACGTGGCCCAGCCCCAGCTTCCGGTCCACCGGATGAGGAACGTGTCGGGCAGGGGAGCCTTGGTAAACTCGCACGCCTGTATGTGCCCGACTCTCTCCTCGTACAGGTAGGTGCGCAGGGCATCGTTCATAAACTTCAGAAAGTACGGGGCCACCACCAGGTCGTCCTCCAGCACGATAACCCATCCGTATGTGTCCACCACGTGGGTTACGCCGTCTATCACGTTGCGCGCCAGTCCGTAGTTGGTGTCCCGGCATACGATGTTGACCGTCCTGAAACCTGTAACGCTGTGCGCCAGGCTGCGCACCTGGTCTACCAGTGGTCGGTCGGCCTCGGCACGGGGCGCGTCAGAGTAGATGAACAGGTCCGAGAGGGCTGCCTCCTCGTTGCGGAGCAGCGACTCGATGGCCCGGCGCATGTGGGCCGGGCGGTTGTAGGCAAAGAGCAGTATAGGGGCTTTCTCCATTTTATCTATAGTTGTTAAGGTCTACGTGGACAGACTGCTTGCGGGTAATCATTACCTCGCCCGTTGTCTGGTACAGTTCCCACAACAGTTGGATATAGTCGCTGCAGGCCGACAGTCGCAGTCGGAGGGCCGACAGAAGCACCTTCTTGACCACGGCCAACAGGCCCATGGCCATGGCGCGCTGCTTGCTGTAGTTGATGTTGGCGTACTCAGACAGGTGGTACACCTTCTCGGCCCGTATAAAACCAGCCTGGGTAACGCGGCGTGCCTCGCGGTCGTGATAGCCGTACACACCAGGTACAAAACCGATGCGGTAGCGATGGTAGCACATACGGTTGGCCAGGTCCTTGTCCTCGCCATAGTGGTAGAAGAGCTGGGCAAAGAGGCCCACATGGCTGAACACGCTGACGGGCATGTACCAGATGGCCGCGTCGATGAAGGGCACGGTCACCACATCGCCGCTGGGCTGCTGGCTCAGGTCGGTCACACCGCTGTAGACGCTGAAGCCATGCTCCACCTTGTCGCCACGGCCGGTAAGGTGGATGGGCGACACGATGCCGAGGTCGGGATGGCGCTGCAGGGCCTCGGCCATGCGGCCGATGACATCGGGGTCTATCCACGCGTCCTGGTTGAGCAGCAGCACGGCATGGTAGCCGTGTTGTAGGGCGTAGTTCATACCTATGTTGTTAGCCCGGCCGAAGCCCAGGTTGGCATGGTTGTCCAGGAGTATCACCTGTGGATAGTCGCGGCGCACGGTGGCCACGGTATCGTCGGTCGACTCATTGTCTAACACCATGATGTCGGCTGGTACGGCCGACCGCAGTACGGAGCCTATACACTTGTGTAGCCAGGGCATGGCGTTGTAGGTCACTATGATGGCCAGCGTGTCGCTGTGTCTGGGATAGGTGTGGCTCAGGGCGGCCGTCCGGGCCTCGGTCACGGTCTGGAAGGGTATGCGTCCTATCGAGGCTGGCGTGGTAGAGAAGGTGCTCTTGCCCGAGCCCACTATGCGGCAGGTGCGGGCCAGCAGGAACATCTCGATGACGGCATCGCGCATGCCGTCGAGCGTGTCGCGGCGCACCGCGTGGTCCATGCAGACGATGCGGCTGCCAAACTCTTTTCTGAAGTTGCTCTTGACCGTAGCCTCGTCGGTGGCCAGGTACACGCGGACGTGCTGGGGCAGCGTGCGCAGGTACTCGGCAAAGGCTGCCGGCGGACTGAGCAGTTGGGCCGGGCCATTGTCGGTGCCCCGGATGTGCATGCCGATGGTGTCGGCATCTATCTGGGCACCTATGCGGTCTATCTCGCGCTGCAAGTCGGCCTGTGGGCGGAAGATGTAGAACGCATCGTCGGGTATGGGTTCTCCCCAGAAGTACACGCAGGCAGCCATCCATACATTGTGCCCCCGGGCCCAGGCGGTGAAGTCAAAGTCGCCCTCGTCCATGTGTCGGGTAACGGTCTTGACGTTCATCATACGTCTGTGGCCTTTCAGTCTGCCTATGGCGGGTATCCAGAGGTTGCCCTTGCGGGGCCTGTCGAGTGTGTAAAGTGTCCTCTTGGCCGTCTCGGTGACCGTTACGCGGGGGGAGTCGATGGGCAGGAACAGGTCGCTGAACTTGGCGTTCAGGTCCTTGTTGGCGAACCATACTATGTGTAGCTGGCTGTCTACGGCCTCGGCCAGCCGTAGTGCGGCGGCAATGGCCTTCATGCGGTTGGCCAGTCCGCCATTGGGTATCAGTGTGATGTGCTTGCTATGTTGTGTCATCGTATGTGGGGTAAGGGTATGTATCGTGAAAGGACGCGGCGGCAGGCCGAGAGGAGGGCGTGCAGGCGGCTGCCGTGCTGGCTGTGGGTAAGGTGCTGGCGCTCGCGGGCTATGTCGGCATCGCCCCAGGCAGGCTCGTACTGGCGCAGCCGGTTCAGGTAGTCCTGGGCCTCATGGGCCTGCCCCTGGGCCTCGCAGTAGAGGGCCATGTCCAGACAGTTGAGGGCATTGGCCCGGCGCAGGATGTCGTAGACCCGCTGGTTGCGGTCGCGGAAGTAAGCCATGAGCAGGTCGCGGTTCTTGCGCGAGATAAGGGCGCGGCGCGCCTTGTCGCCCCCTGTCCAGATGCTGGTGGCCAACTTGCGGTACACGGCCATGGGCCGCTTCATGTAGTATACCGGCCCGTACTGCAGGGTGAGCAGGTGCATCACCAGGTCGTAGCTCGTAACCTGGTCCATCCACTCGGGAAGCGCGCCGAAGAGTCCACGGCGGTAGCATACCGATACATTGGTGATGGGGTTGCACAGGGCCACGTCCTCGATGGTCATCGTGGTGGGCTGATGGCCGTTGCTCAGACTCTTGCTGTGGTCGGCCTCGTAGTAGTTGACTACCCGGTGAAAGCACATGGCGTACTCGGGGTGGCTGTCCAGGAAGTCGGCCTGTACCTGGAGCTTGTTGGCATCGGTCCAGAAGTCATCGGCCTCGCAGATGGCTATGTAGGTGCCCCGTGCTGCCTGGTAGGTACGTATGAAGTTGCGCGCCAGTCCCAGGTTGGCCTCGCCCGATAGCAGTACGATACGTTCCGGGTAGCGCACCTGCCACTCGCGGCAACGCTCGGCAGTGCCGTCGGTACTGCAGTCGTCGCCGATGATGAGCTCGTAGTCGAAGCAGGTGTGCTGCAACATTACGCTGCGTATGGCCTCGTCGATGTATGGCCGCTGGTTGTAAGCCAGCATCAGCACGCTTATCTTGATAGGGTTGTCCATAGTTTTATTTCTTTTTGAGTAGGCTTATCGCCTCTTTGAGTATCTTGCTTCCCGTGAGGTAGGCCAGGCCTATGTACACCGTGGCCCCTACCGCTACCTGTAGGACGAGCTGCAGCCACGCGGTGGAGGTGACCAGTCCGGCAGCATAGACCGCTCCCGCCATGAGCGCGGCCAGCATAGCGTAGGGCAGGGTGTCGGCCGCCTGTGCCATGAACGTGTAGCCCGTGTAGCGCTGTGTGTAGGCCATGTTGATGAGATGTACGGCTACGCGCACGGCTATGAGTCCGGCCACCATGACCAGCACGCTTGCGCGGAGGAGCAGGGCGATGGTCGCAATGGTCAGTATAATCTTGAAAATCTCGATCTTCAGGATGCCCGATGAGCGCCCGCTTACCTTGATGAAGTTGTTGTTGATGGCGGTGAGTACCGTGAAGCACCCGCCGGCACAGAGCAGCTGGAAGTAGGGTATGGCGGCCCACCACTGCGACTTGAACAGCAGGTGAAAGAGGGCCGGGGCTACCATGAGGCCGCCCACGAGCAGCGGAAAGGTAAGGAAGGCCGTGAAGCGTATAGACTTGCGGTACGCCTTGATAAGCCTCGGCCTGTCGTGCTGTATGTTGCTGAATATGGGGTACGTGGCGTTCTGTATGCTGCCGTACACCAGGCTCACAATGGGGTCGCATATCTTGTTGCCCTGTGTGAACAGGCCCAGCTCGCGCTTAGGGTAGAGTCTGGGTATGACCAGGGAATACACATTGACAAAGC
The DNA here is from genome assembly GCA_934183135.1 of uncultured Prevotella sp. GTDB lineage: Bacteria > Bacteroidota > Bacteroidia > Bacteroidales > Bacteroidaceae > Prevotella. The sequence goes on along the minus strand of CAKPRX010000067.1, from coordinate 2,618 downwards.
AGGTGTTGACAAGTCCCGACAGCAGCAGGCTGGAGGCGAAGCCGAACAGCTGGCGGATGATGCGCAGGCTGAAATAGCACCGCGGGCGCCACCGGCTGGTGCCCCACAGCAGCACACTCTTGGTGGCGGCCAGGCTGATGGGCTGCCAGGCCAGTGTCCACACGCCGCAGCCCGCTAAGGCCATGCCGATGGCCACGGCCGACGACACCACCATGGCGCTCAGGTCTATCTTGGCCAGCCGGCGAAATCTTATCTGCTTGTTGAGCAGGGTGGTCTGGATGAGCATGGTGGCATTGAGCGGCAGGATGAGGAACACCACCGCGCCGATGGGTATGAGCTGAGGCTCGCCGAAGTAGCCGGCGATAAGGGGGCTGCACGCCATGAGCAGGGCGTAGATGACGGTGCTCATGGCCAGGTTGAACCAGAATACAGAGGAGTAGTGGCGGTCGTCGGCGTCCTGTCGCTGGATGAGGGCGGCCCCGAAGCCACTCTCGATGACCAGGTTGCCTATGGCCGTGAAGATGGCCAGCATGGCCACGAGGGCATAGTCGTCGGGACACAGGATGTTGGCTACGATGATGACCACCGCCATCTGTAGCACCTGCTGTCCGAACCTGTCTGCGAGGTTCCATATCAGCGCGCCTATGGTCTGCTGCTTCAGTGTCTCAGCCATTGCCCTTGTCCTGTAGCCCTATAATATAATAAGGTGTAACTATAGACCGTGTGCCGGCTACTTGGCCGCTGGCCTGAGCAGTGACTGGTAGCGCTGGGGGTCGCCTATGAGCTTGACGGCCTCGTCCATCTGCGGGTCGTGGCGCAGGGCGTTCTGCGCGGCACCACGCTGGAAGTAGTAGGCGGCCATCAGGTCATTGGCTATGATGTTCTTGAGCGCCTGCTTGTTGTAGTCCAGGTCCTTGGCTACGTTGTGGTTGAGCTTCTTCTTGAGGGCGTCGAGCTCGGGCTTGGCATCGTCGTAGTAGCCCTCAAACTTGGTGAGCGTCTCGAGCTCTTTGAGGATTTTCTCGCTGGTGCGGTCATAGGTGAAGTTGCTGGCCAGCACCCGGCGCTTGAACTCGGCATAGTCGTCGTCGGAGATTTCGAACTGGTCGGCAGGGGCCACGGTGGGGTGCTTGGCGATGTAGTCGACCTCGTAGTTGAGGAGCACCTCGTTAGAGTCGCGGGCGGCCGCCAGGTAGTAAGCTATGTTGGGCAGTGAGTCGGCCTGTACGATAACGTCGGGCTTGATGCCGCCGCCATCGCGCACCTCGCGGCCGGCGCGGGTGTAGAACTTGCGGGTGAGCGAGTCGGCTATCTCCTCGGTAGAGCCGCCGTTGGCATGGCGGTAGTTGACGGCCTGTATGCACCGGCCGCTGGGCGTGTAGTACTTGTTGGTGGTGAGCTTGAGCTCGCCGTTGTAAGGCACGTCGAGCGACATCTGTACCAGACCCTTGCCATAGGTCTTGGTGCCCATGATGACGGCCCGGTCCAAGTCCTGCAAGGCCCCACTGGTAACCTCGCTCGAGCTGGCCGAGTTGCCGTTGACCAGTACCACGATGGGCATAACCGTATCTACAGGCTCTACGGTGGTCTTGTAGTCATGGTTGGCCCGTTTCAGCTTTCCGCGGTTAGACACCACGGTGATGCCTTTCGGGACGAATAGGTTTACGGTGTTCACGGCCTCTAACTCGGATCCGCCGGGGTTGTTGCGCAGGTCCAGCACCAGTCCCTTGATGCCCCGGTGCTTCATCTCGACAAAGGCGCGGCGCACGGTCTTCGCGCAGTTTTCCGTGAACTCGCTCAGCTTGATGTAGCCTATGTTGTCGCGTACAATGCCGTAGTAGGGCACGGCCGGCATCTGTATGGCGCGGCGCGTTATCTTCAGTTTCATCTCCTTGCCGGTCGAGGGGCGGCGTATCTTGAGTTCAAAGGTGGTTCCCGCATCGCCCCTGAGATGGCTGCTCACATAGTCGTTGGTCTTGCCCGCCATAGACTCGCCGTCTATGCTCAGGATGACGTCTCCCTTCTTCAGCCCCACCTCTGCGGCGGGCATACCCTCGTAAGGCTCTTCGATGACAGAGTTGCTTATCTGCGAGTTCCAGCGTATCATGGCTCCTATGCCGGCATACTTGCCCGTGAAGAGGGTTCGCAGTTTGCTGGCTTGGTCTTCGGGATAATATACGGTATAGGGGTCCAGGCTGCGTAACATGCCGTTGATGGCATTGCCTATCACCTCTTTGGCGTCGAGCGTGTCTACATACAGCATGTCGAGCTGCTTGTAGATAGTGTTGAATACGTCCAAATTCTTGGCCACTTCCAGATTGTGGTCTTTGTCCTGCGCGGTAGAGGAGAGTGCCACCGTGAGCATCAGAAACAGTATTACCTTTCTCATAATATGCAAAAGTACGAATATCAGCGCAGATGAGGGCATGAAAAAGACAAAAAAATGCTTTTTTTAGGGTCTGAAGAAAAAAAATAGCCGAAAAGTTTGGTGGAAATGAAAAAAGGCCGTACCTTTGCAACCGCAATCAGAAATGATACAAGCACTGCTTCAATAGCTCAGTTGGTTAGAGCACCTGACTGTTAATCAGGGGGTCGTTGGTTCAAGCCCATCTTGAAGC
>CAKPRX010000066.1 GCA_934183135.1 uncultured Prevotella sp. | reverse complement strand
AACTGCAGGAGCTGGAGAATGAGAACCCACATGAGAAGCCCTTCCAGATGCACCTCAAGGTTAGCAACGCATACCTGGCTGGCAAGAAGCTGCAGCAGATAACTGAGTTTCTGAACCGTGACATCGTGTGCTCGCGACTGCTCCACGAGGGCGAGATAAGCATCCCCAACAAGAACACGATACTCAGCATGGACGACGAGCTGAGCATCGTATGTGCCGCACACGACGCCGAGGCCATACGGGCTTTCATCGGCCCCAACGTAGACACCCCCTTCCCTGAGGACAATGAGAAACAGCCGCTGGTGTCCAAGCGTATCGTGATAACCAACCCCTCCATGAACGGCAAGACGCTGGGCAAGATGCACTTCTCCAGTGTCTACGGGGTCAACGTTACCCGTATCACCCGCCAGGGTATGGACCTCTTTGCCAGCCGGCATCACCACTTCCACGTAGGCGACCGCATCATGGTGGTGGGCCCCGAGGACAACGTGAACCGCGTGGCAGAGCTGATGGGCAACTCGGTAAAACGACTCGACGCGCCCAACATTGCCACCATCTTCATAGGCATCATCGTGGGCATACTGTTCGGCAGTCTGCCCATAGCCATTCCCGGTATGCCCGTGCCCCTCAAGCTGGGCATAGCAGGCGGCCCGCTCATCATAGCCATCCTGATAGGACGGTTCGGGTACCGCTTCAGACTGGTAACCTATACCACCACGTCGGCCAACATGATGCTGCGCGAGATAGGACTGGTACTCTTCTTAGCCGCCGTGGGCATCAAGGCCGGGGCCAGTTTCTGGCACACCGTGGTACAGGGCGACGGACTCAAGTATGTGTACACGGGCTTCCTCATCACCATCATCCCCATCCTGATAATGGGCACCATAGCCCGGCTGAAGTACAAGTTCAACTACTTTACCATCATGGGTATGCTGGCAGGTACCTACACCGACCCACCAGCACTGGCCTACGCCAACTCGGTATGCTCCAAGGAAGAGCCGTCGGTGGGCTACTCTACCGTGTACCCGCTGAGTATGTTCCTGAGAATCTTTACGGCACAGCTCATAGTCTTGTTCTGCTGCGGAGCCTAAACGCGCTCCGCAGCGTACCGCAAAGAAAGAATAACATGATGGTCAGGGAGAGCGCCACCGCTCTTCCTACTGAAAATAGAAAATGCAGGCCCTTAACCGAAGACCTGCATTTTTTTCTTGCCGTTAGCCGTTATCGTTATCTTGATTTGGAATGACGACGCCGAGTCGGGTATGGCCAGCGAGGCCACAAACTCTATGCCCGCCGCCGTGGCCTGGTAGTACACGATGTCGCTCAGCACACTCTGCGACAAGTACTGCTGGGGCACCAGTCCTGCGAAATCGCGCTTGCGGAAGTCGCTCGAGAAGAGACAGGCAGCCCCAGTGTACACACTCAGGTGTACGATGTTGTCGTAGTAGATGTTGTCGACCGCCACGCCGTCGTCGTTATACGACGTCTTGACCACCTTGTAAGTGGTGGGGTTAACCTGTACGTAGTAGTGATAATGATGGCTACCGGCGGCGACCACACTGTCGCGCTTGATGAGCTGGCGCTGGTTGAGGGCCACCGTGCGGTGGTTACCGAAGTATGACATATCCGACGGGTCGGTACTCTTGACCAGATGTATCTGGTCGCCCGACTGGTTCTCGAAGACAAAGAGATGGGCCGTCTGCTTCAGTATGTGGTACTTGACCTCCTTGGCGCCACGCAAGACCAGCGTGTCGTCTACCACCTTGAAGTACACGGGCATACTGGTAGTATCGGGATAGTAGATGGTATCGCCCTTGGCCCTGAAGGCTGCCCCCTCATCGTCATCGTTGAGCCAGATACCCTGCAGCATCTTCTTGGCTGCCGTATCCTCGGCCGGAGCCGATGCCGTGCCGGTCTCCTTGCGGCAGGCCGTGAAAGCCAGTACCGCAGCAACAAGTATGGCTATCTTTCTCATCGTCCTATACAATGGTAGGTAAACCCGGCAGCTGCCAGCTCGTCAGCGTCGTAGATGTTGCGGCCATCGAGCACGATACGCCGGTTCATAATCTTTCCCACGATGTCCCAGTTAGGCAGGCGGAACTCCTTCCACTCGGTGAGGAGCATCAGAGCATCGGCACCGTTGGCTGCGTCGTACATGTCGCGGGTGTAGGTAACCACATCGCCAATACGGCGGCGGCACTCGTCCATGGCCACAGGGTCGTACACGCGTATCTTGCAGCCCGCATCGAGCAGCCGCTGGATGACAACCAGGGCCGTAGACTCGCGCATATCGTCGGTTTCGGGCTTGAAAGCCAGTCCCCACAGGGCCACGGTTATGCCCTTGAGCGCCCCAGCCCCCAACAGGTTGCTGAGCTTGTCAAACAGCACGTTCTTCTGCTGCGCGTTGACCCGCTCGACGGCCTTGAGCACCTCCATGGAGTAGCCGTTGTCATCGGCAGTCTTGATGAGCGCCTTAACGTCTTTCGGGAAACAGCTGCCGCCGTACCCGCAGCCTGCATAGAGAAACTTGCGCCCTATGCGGGTATCACTTCCCACGCCAGCACGTACCATATTGACATCGGCACCCACCCGCTCGCACAGGTTGGCTATGTCGTTCATAAAGGAGATACGCGTGGCCAGCATGGAGTTAGCTGCGTACTTGGTCATCTCGGCGCTGGGAATATCCATGAATATAACGCGGAAGTTATTGAGAAGGAAGGGCTTGTATAAGCGGGTCAGCATCTCCTTGGCACGGTCGCTCTCGACACCCACCACCACTCGGTCTGGACTCATAAAGTCCTTGATGGCGCTGCCCTCCTTCAGAAACTCAGGATTGCTGGCCACGTCAAACTCTATGTCGACCCCACGGCGGTCCAGGGCAGCCTGTATCGTGGCGCGTACCTTCTTGGCCGTGCCCACGGGTACGGTACTCTTGGTTACCACCACCATATAGTGGTTCAGGTTGTCGCCTATGGTCTGGGCCACCTGCAGCACGTATCTCAGGTCGGCACTGCCGTCCTCATCGGGGGGCGTACCTACAGCCGAGAATACTATCTGCTGGTCGTTGAGCACATCGGCCAGCGAGGTGGTAAACTTGAGTCTGCCAGCCTTTACATTCCTGGTAACCAGCTCGTCAAGCCCAGGCTCATAGATGGGTATCTGCCCAGCCTTGAGGCACTCTACCTTCTTAGCATCTACATCTACACAGGTAACGATGGCCCCCGTCTCGGCGAAACAGGCTCCTGATACCAGGCCCACGTAGCCTGTTCCTACTATTGCTATATTCATTATTCAAAAAGTTTAGCTTCGTTAAATCTCTTGCCCTTCAAGTCCTTGGGACTGGTAACGACACGGTCGCGGTCAATGGGCCACTGGATGCCAAGGGTGTCGTCATCCCACCGGATGCTCGCTTCGTGCTCGGGGGCATACACATTGTCGACCTTATAGGTAAAGATGGCGTCGTCGCTCAGCACCAGGAAACCGTGGGCAAAGCCGCGGGGGATGAAGAGCTGGTTCTTGTTGTCCTCGCTCAGCTCGACCATGACGTGCTGGCCAAAGGTAGGCGAGCTCTGACGCAAATCGACAGCCACGTCGAGCACGCGGCCACGGATAACACGTACCAGCTTGGCCTGGGAGTAACCACCCTCCTGGTAATGGAGGCCGCGCAGTACACCATAGCTTGACCGTGACTCGTTGTCCTGTACAAAATTGACATGGCCCACGTGTTTTTCGAACTCGTCCTGCTTCCAGGCTTCAAAGAAGTAGCCGCGGGCATCGGCAAAGACCTTGGGGCGGATGATATATACGCCATCGATGGGCGTCTTGATATATTCCATAGTCGTATCTGTTGTGTCCTCTTTCCTATATATTATATATGTGACAATAGTGACTTGTCAGTATTTATGACATTAATGCAAAGGTAAAGATAAAAAAAGACAACAGGGCATAAATAACGGTTTTTTTTGGCCCATAAGTTAACAGAAAATAAAAAAACGGGGATGTTCCGGGGGGCCGCGATGACCGCCCAGAGCAGGGCATCTACCGACTGCCGTGCCCCGCTCATGGGGATAATCGCCCAGACGGCAATAAAACCTGTCCAAAAGCATCTCATTTTCATATTTTATTAGTACTTTTGCTCTTCAAACGGGCCTTTACATTACACAATGCCCACAAATATTCATTAATGACCATCAAGATTATGTCAGACATTAAGGCCAACAGCCAGACAGATACCCCCACCTCACTATCGTTCGAGATACTGCCGCCCCTTCGCGGCAAGGGCATGGAGAGCGTGTACAAGACACTCGACAAACTCATGCCTTTCGGGCCCTCTTACATCAATATCACCACCCATCGTGCTGAAACCGTCTACAGCGAGGGCGACAACGGCATGTATCAGAAACTCAGCGTATGCAACCGACCGGGCACGGTGGCCATAGCAGCCGCCGTCAAGGAGCGTTACAAGGTACGCACGGTGCCCCACATCATCTGCAGCGGTTTCTCGGCCGCCGAGATAGAGAGCGAGCTTATCGACCTGTCGTACCTGGGTATCACGGACCTGCTGGTACTGCGCGGCGACCGCGCCAAGGAGGACAACCGGTTTATCCCCACACCTGGCGGACACAGCCATGCCATCGAACTGTGCGAGCAGGTTAACGCCTTCAACCGGGGAGAACTCCTGGGCGGCATACACATGGACGCGCCCGCCACGCCCTTTACCTATGGCGTGGCCGGCTATCCAGAAAAGCACGACGAGGCTATGAACATGGAGGTCGACATAGCCCACCTGAAGGCCAAGGTGGCCGCCGGGGCCGACCACATCGTGACGCAGATGTTCTTCGACAACGCCAAGTACTTCGACTTTGTCGCCCGGCTGCGCAAAGAAGGCATCACAGTGCCCGTGATACCAGGGCTCAAACCGCTGACCACCCTGAACCACTGCACCATGCTTCCCCGTACTTTCCACATAGACTTTCCGCAAGCGCTGGCCAACGAGTTCGCTCACTGCAAGTCCAATGACGACGTAAAGGAGCTCGGCATAGAGTGGGCCGTGGGCCAGGTGCGCGAACTGAAGGCAGCAGGGGTGCCCATGGTACACTTCTACACCATGAACGCCGCCTACTCTACCTATAATATCCTCAAACAGACGTTCTGAGCCATGACCGATACGTTTACTACCCTACAGCAGACGCTGCGGCACCGCATTATGATATTAGACGGTGCCATGGGTACCATGATACAGCGCTACCAGCTGACCGAGGACGATTTCCGCGGTCAGATTTTTGCCGACTGGCCCGTCAGACTTCACGGCGACAATGACCTGATAAGCCTTACGCGGCCGGATGTGCTCCGCCAGATACACCGCGACTATCTGGAGGCTGGGGCCGACATCATCAGCGCCAACACCATTAACGCCCAGCGCGTCTCTCAGGCCGACTACAAGACGGAGGACTATATCCGGCAGATTAATGAGGCAGCCATACAGCTGGCACGGTCGGAGGCCGACCGCATGACAGCCATCACCCCAGACCGCCCACGCTACGTGGCGGCGTCGATAGGGCCCACCAACCGCACCCTGTCCATGTCGCCCGATGTAGAGAACCCTGCCTACCGCGCCCTCACCTTCGACCAGCTGTGCGCAGCCTATGAGGAGCAGATGCTGGTACTGAGCCAGGGCGGGACCGACATCTTCCTGATAGAAACGATATTCGACACGCTGAACGCGAAAGCCGCCCTCATGGCCGCGCGCCATGTCAAGGAACTTACAGGCCGACGCATACCCATCATGCTGAGCGTCACCATCGCCGACGCATCGGGCCGGACGCTGTCGGGCCAGACACTCGACGCCTTCCTGGCTTCGGTCCAGCACGATGAGGACATTCTGAGCGTGGGACTCAACTGCTCTTTCGGTGCAGAGGACATGAGGCCCTACCTGAGGGTCTTGGCCGAGCGGGCACCCTACTTTATCAGCGCGCATCCCAACGCGGGACTGCCCGACGAGGAGGGCAACTATGTAGAGACCCCCGCCATGATGGCCCAGGCCATCAGCGCGTTTATAGACGATGGCAGCGTAAACATAGTGGGAGGCTGCTGTGGCTCTACGCCTACCCACATACGGGCCATCGCCCAGATGGCTGAGGGGCGAGCCGGTCGCCCACGTCCCGGGCAGGGCAAGGTAGACTGGCTGGCCGGCTTGGAGGGTTTCACGCCCATGCCGGGCATGTTCATGAATGTCGGCGAGCGCTGCAACGTGGCCGGCAGCCGCAAGTTTTTACGCCTTATCAACGAGAAACAGTACGATGAGGCGCTCGGTATAGCCCGCAAGCAGGTACGCGACGGTGCCAGCCTGATAGACGTAAACATGGACGACGGACTGCTTGACGCCAAGCAGGAGATGACCCACTTTCTGAACCTCATGGCCAGCGACCCCGAGGTGGCCCGCATCCCCTGGATGATTGACTCGTCGCGTTTTGACGTGATAGAGGCGGCCCTCAAATGTGTGCAGGGCAAGTGCGTGGTCAACTCGATATCCCTGAAAGAGGGCGAGGAAGTCTTTCTGAGTCACGCCCGTACCATCAGCCAGTACGGGGCGGCCATGGTGGTCATGGCCTTTGACGAACAGGGACAGGCCACCACCTATGAGCGCAAGATAGCAATCTGCGGGCGTGCCTACCGCCTTCTGACAGAGCAGGCGGGCATAAAGCCGTATGACATCATATTCGACCCCAATGTACTGACCGTCGCCACCGGCATGAAGGAGCACGACAGCTATGGACTCGACTTCATTCGGGCTACGGGATGGGTCAGGAAAAACCTGCCAGGGGCCCATGTGAGTGGCGGAGTGAGCAACCTGTCATTCGCGTTCCGCGGTAACAACTTCCTGCGTGAGGCTATGCACGCCGTGTTCCTCTACCACGGCATGCAGCAGGGCATGGACATGGGCATAGTAAACCCGGCATCCAAGGTGATGTACGGAGACATACCGGCCGACCTGCTTACACTGATAGAGGACGTCATCCTGTTCAGACGGGCCGATGCGGCCGAACGGCTGACAGACAAGGCGCAGCAGCTATTAGCAGCTAAAAATCAGGAGACCGCCCAGCCAGTGGCCAAGACACAGGCCGACCGGTCGGCCACGCCCGTGGAAGAGCGTCTGAGGGAGGCCTTACGCATGGGAGACGACGAATTTCTACAGGCCGACCTCGAGGAGGCTCTACAGCAATACTCCATGCCCGGCGACATCATCGAGGGCCCGCTGATGCAGGGCATGCAGGTGGTGGGCGACCTCTTCGGAGAGGGCAAGATGTTCCTGCCACAGGTGGTCAAGTCGGCCCGCACCATGAAGAAGGCCGTCGCCCTGCTTCAGCCGTATCTCGAGAAAGCACGGCAAAAGGGCGCCAAGAGCAACGGAAAGTACTTGGTGGCCACCGTCAAGGGCGATGTACACGACATAGGCAAGAATATAGTGACCGTGGTACTCGGCTGCAACAACTTTGAGGTAATAGACCTTGGGGTGATGGTTCCGGCCGAGAAGATAGTACAGGCGGCCATAGAGACCAAGGCCGACTTCATAGCCCTGAGCGGCCTGATAACGCCATCGCTCGACGAGATGTGCAACACGGCCCGTGCGCTGGCCGAGGCTGGGGTCACCGTACCGCTGCTGGTAGGTGGGGCCACCACGTCGCCCCTCCATACAGCGCTGAAGATAGCTCCGCTATACAAGGGGCCTGTCTTCCATGTCAAGGATGCCTCCATCAACGCGGTGCTGTCCATGCAACTGATGGGCCCCGAGCGCGACAAGGTTCTGGCTGACAACGCCCGCGAGCAGGCTGAGCTGGTTAAGAAGCATGAGGCACAGAAACGGGCCAAGGATATACTGCAGCAGGCTGCTAACAGTCCCAAGGACACCGTCAAGGGGTGTCCCTGCGGGCACGACCATGCTGCCCAGGCCGTACACCGCCTACAGATAGACTGGAGCAAGGAACCGCTGCCCCGCCCGACATACATAGGCTATCGCTCGCTGCCACGCATAGACATCGCTGAAGTACGACAGTACATCAACTGGATATATTTCTACAACCTGTGGCGGGTACGCAAGGACAGCGCAGAGGCCGCCAAGGTTAAGGCGGAAGCCGAGGCGCTGCTGGACGACCTTGAGAAACGTCACTACATGCAGGCCCAGGTGGGCTTCTACCCTGCCTACGGCACCGATCATAGCATCGTGCTGCCAGGAGCTGTCAAGGGCAAGGACTTAGAGTTGCCCACACCGCGCCAGAAGCATCCGGCCAATCCGGGCGAAGCCTGCCTGTCACTGTGCGACTACGTGGCCCCACGTCCCTACGAGGACTATGTGGGCGTGTTTGCCATCACGGTATCGCCCTCGCTGATAGAGGAGTTAGAGCGGGTCAAGACTACGGCCGACGACTACCGCTCCATCCTGCTACAGGGTGTCTGCGACCGTCTGGCTGAGGCTACGAGCGAGTGGCTTCACCACGAGGTGCGCACCCGCCTGTGGGGCTACGCGCCCAATGAGCGCCTCTCGCTCAAAGAGATGGCGCGGGCTGCCTACCAGGGCATACGGCCTGCCGTGGGCTATCCGTCGCTGCCCGACCAGCGGCTCATCTTCCCCGTCAGCTCACTGCTCGACTTCAAGGCCCTGGGCATCACCCTGACCGAGAACGGGGCCATGTACCCGCAGAGCAGTACATGCGGCCTGTACCTGAGCAGTCCACACGCCCGCTACTTTATGATTAGCAAGGACTAAGCACACCGCCGCCCATGCCGCGGCCCATAGGAGCTAAAATGTAAAAATCCTCTCCCGACACAGCAGTCAGGAGAGGATTTATAGTTTATGCTAACAGCGGGCAGCTTACTTAGCGTAAGCCACGCTGCGGGTTTCGCGGATAACGGTAATCTTGACCTGTCCGGGATAGGTCATCTCATTCTGGACCTTGGTAGCTATCTCGTCAGAGAGCTTGGTGCTCTCCTCGTCGCTCATCTTGTCTGCCCCGACGATAACGCGCAGTTCGCGACCAGCCTGGATGGCATAGGTCTTCACCACGCCCGGATAGCTCATGGCTATTGCTTCCAAATCGTTCAGACGCTTGATGTAAGCCTCAACGATTTCGCGGCGGGCACCAGGACGGGCACCAGAGATGGCGTCGCAGACCTGGACGATGGGGGCCAGGAGGGTCTCCATCTCGACCTCGTCATGGTGGGCAGCGATGGCGTTGCAGATATCGGGTTTCTCCTTGTACTTCTCAGCTATCTTGGCACCATACAGAGCGTGGGGCAGCTCGCTCTCCTCATCGGGCACCTTGCCTATATCGTGGAGCAAGCCGGCGCGCTTGGCCTTCTTAGGGTTAAGACCCAGTTCGGAAGCCATTACAGCACAGAGGTTGGCTGTCTCACGAGCGTGCTGGAGCAGATTCTGGCCGTATGAAGAACGATATTTCATCTTACCGACGATGCGGACCAACTCAGGATGGAGCCCGTGGATGCCCAGGTCGATGACGGTGCGCTTGCCGGTCTCGATAATCTCGTTGTCCAGCTGCTTCTTAACCTTGGCGACCACCTCCTCGATGCGGGCAGGGTGGATACGGCCGTCGGTAACCAACTGGTGCAGGGCCAGACGGCACACCTCGCGGCGGATGGGGTCGAAGGCCGAGATAACGATAGCCTCGGGCGTATCGTCTACTACTATCTCGACACCCGTAGCAGCCTCCAGGGCGCGGATGTTACGTCCCTCACGTCCGATGATACGTCCCTTGACCTCGTCATTGTCTATATGGAACACGCTCACCGAGTTCTCGATGGCCGTCTCGGTGGCCACGCGCTGAATGGTCTGTATGACTATCTTCTTAGCCTGCTGATTGGCATTGAGCTTGGCATCGTCTATAATCTCGTTGACATAGCTGGCGGCATCCAGTTTGGCCTGGTCCTTCAGACTGTCCACCAGGCGGTTCTTAGCCTCCTCGGCGCTCAGTCCGGAGAGTTCCTCCAGCTTGGCCCGCTCCTGCTCCTGCATCTTCTCCAGTTCCTGCTGCTTTACCTGCATCAGTTTTTTCTCATTGTCGATACGCTGCTGGATCTGTGTGAGTTCCTGCTTCTTGCGCCCTATTTCCTCCTGACGCTGGTTGAGCGATATTTCGCGCTGCTTCAGGCGGTTCTCGTTCTGCTGTATCTTCTGGTTGCGCTGCTGCACCTCTTTCTCCAGCTCGCTCTTCTTGTTAAGGAACTTCTCCTTGACCTCAAGCAGTTTTTTCTCCTTTACTACATCGGCCTCCTTAGCGGCTGCCGCTATCATCTCGTTGTATTTTCCCTTAACCACGTAACGGAAAATCATATAGCCGGCCACTCCGCCCACTACCAGGGCCACGACCGCGATAATCAATGTTATTACCATTATATAAATATGTGTTACTTTAATATCCTTAATCGTCCAACGCTTCTTCGATCTCGGTGGTAAGCTTCGTAAGGATATCCATAACGGGTACTACGTCATGCTTACGGCGCTCCTTCTCGTATCGCAGCGATATATCTATAAGCGCCATGTACAGAATGTCCCTATCGCTCTTGCTGCTTTTGTACACAGACGAGTAGGAATTGATCACATCGGTTATGAGTTTAGCCCCAGCGCGGTAACACTCTTCCTCCTCGCGTGGAATAGTGACCATCATATCTGTATCGTAAACGTGCAACCGTATACGTAGTTTCTCCTTATCTCCCTCAGCCATCGCTCCGATTATTTTTCACTCAGTAGCGTGATACATTTGTTGACATCCCTGATGAGCTTGGACACGCGCCTGAGCGCCCCGTCGACATCGCCGTCGGTAACCTCTATCATGCGCGCCATCTTCAGGGCGTTGTAGTCATTGGCGGCCTGTGTCAACTGGGCTTCAAGCTGCGCTATCTTAGCCTCGCGCTCCCTTACCAGCCCAGCCAGCCGCTTGTTCTCCGCCTTCATATCCTGATATTGGAGAATCATCTGCCGCATACGCGTGGTAAACAGCGCTATCGTTTTCTCAGTCGCATCCATAGACTTATATTGTGCTTACAAATTTATATTAAAAATCTGTAATTTCAAAAAGTTTGACCTTTTTTTTCTATTTTGCAGCTTCTTCTTTGTTCTTGGGTTCCTTTTTGGCCAGCATGACCACCTGGAAGACGAAGTCGGTTATCCACTTCTCCGAGAAGTTGAGCCGCTTGTTGTACTGGCGTATGGCCAGCACGGCCTTGATGACTCCGGCGTCGCGATAGTCGTTCTTGGCAAAGATGTCGCGCACGGTTTTCTCGGTCATGGTGTATATGGCGCTTCTAAAGAAAGAAGGCATGCGCAGCTTGAACTTCATCAGGTTGCCCATGAGCATCATCAGGTCCTGGGAGAAGCCCTGGAACTGGACGAGATATACCTGCACGTCCTGTAGCTTACGGCAGTTCTTGCGGATACTGGCGTCAATCTCCTTGAAGAAGTTGTCGTCTACCTTGTAGAGCTCCTTGAGCATCTTCTTGCAATGGCTCTTCTCGCCCACACCGAGCTTGTTGTTGACCGTAGGCACATGCAGGGTGGTCTTGAACATACGCAGATCGGGCAGCATGGCCAGGTTGTTGATGCCGAGAGTACTGGCCAGCGATGCCTGGAAGTACACCCGGATAAGCGTCATATAGTCTTCCATTCCACCAGACTTCGTGTCTGATGTCTTGGCGCCAAATAGCTTTGTAAATATTCCCATAATAGTTGTAGTTATACTTTCCCGAATGGTGGCTTTCACCATTCCTTGGTACAAAATTACTATAAACCGCGGAATTGCCAAAATTATTTGAAGTATTTATTTGTCCAAACGGGCTTTTCGCGCCCTTTATCAGCACAATTCGCGTGCCGCCAGAGGGCGGTGCATGGTTAGTCCGCGGACCAGTAGGACAAGTCCGGCCGGCGGCACAGCCAGCCCCGTCCTTATTTAGACTGTATATATATGCAAAAACCATCGCGAAAAAGTGAATAATTATACAGAAATGCGCGGAGACCGTCCTGGCGGAAACTCTGATTACAGACGCACGAATGGCCGCATATTCGGGCATTTTTAACAGTTGTTTGCAGAAAACGGGCATCATCGGTGCCCTCCCAGGGGGCAAAACGGGCAAAAAAGACGCCATTTTTGGCTATTTTGCCGACATCGGAGAGCAGCGCAAAAACCACCTCCAGATGTCTAATGACCATCGCGAGCGTCGCCGCGATGGTCATTAGACCGCTAAAGGTAC
>CAKPRX010000065.1 GCA_934183135.1 uncultured Prevotella sp. | reverse complement strand
GAGGCCAGATGGTGGCCTCGGTAGTCAAGATAGCGTTCTTCCTGACGGTATGGCTGGTGGCGGGCATCTTCTTCGTGCCGCTCTTCCTGCGCAAGACACGCCGGCTGATGAACGACGAGACGATGACCATCGTGGCGCTGGGCCTGTGCTGCGCCATGGCGTGGGTGTCTACCCTGGTGGGATTCAGCAGTGCCTTCGGGGCCTTTGTCATGGGCAGCATCCTTGCCGAGACCATCGAGGCCGACAAGATAGCCAGGCTGGTCGGACCGGTGAAGAACCTCTTCGGTGCCATCTTCTTCGTGTCGGTGGGTATGCTGGTAGACCCCAAGATACTGGCAGACTACGCGCTGCCCATCACCGTACTGGTGGCGGCCATCCTGGTAGGCCAGGCAGTCTTCGGCACCATGGGCTTCATGCTCAGCGGCCAGACCCTGCGCAACTCGATGCGCTGTGGCTTCTCCATGGCCCAGATAGGCGAGTTTGCCTTCATCATCGCCTCGCTCGGGCTGTCGCTCCACGTCATAGGCGAGTTTCTCTACCCCGTGGTGGTAGCCGTGTCGGTCATCACCACGTTTCTGACCCCTTATATGATGAAGGCGGCCGACCCCTGCTATGCCTGGACAGAACGCCACATGCCCACCAAGTGGGTGCGGAGGCTGGGCCACCTGAACATAGCCACTCACTCGGCCTCGGCCGAGGCTGCCAACTGGCAGGCGCTCATACGCAAGCTGGTGGCCAACACCCTGATATACGCCACACTGTCCTCGGCAGTCGTCACGCTTATGTTCACCTTCGCCCTCGCCTTTGCCCGGCAGATACTGCCCCACTGGTGGGCCAACGGAGCATGCGGCATGGTCACGGTGGCGCTCATCTCGCCCTTCCTGAGGGCCATCATCATGAAGCACAACCACAGCGATGAGTTCAGGGCACTCTGGACGGGCAACCGCATCAACAGGCTGCCACTGCTGTTTACCATAGCGGTACGCATCGTCATCGCCGGCGCGTTCCTGTTCTACATCTGCAACTACCTGGCCCGGTTTGCCAATGCGCTGGTCATCACGCTGGCCGCGGTGATTATCTGCGCCATGGTGGTGTCGCGCAAGCTGAAACGCAGCAGCATACGCCTGGAACGTCTCTTCGTCCAGAACCTGCACTCGCGCGACATCGAGGCCCAGGTTACGGGTCGCAAGCGTCCGCTCTACGAGGGCCATCTGCTGGACCGCGACCTCCACATATCCGACTTTGACATCCCCACCGACTCAGAGCTGGGCGGCAAGAGCCTCAACGAGCTGCAGCTCCGCCAGCGGTTCGGCATACACATCAGCAGCATCCTGCGCGGCCACCGCCGCATCAACATCCCGGGTGGCGACTGCCTGGTATTTCCCGGCGACCGCCTGCAGGCCATCGGGAGCGACGAGCAGCTGCATGCCTTTGGCACCTACGTGTCTCAGGGGCTCATACCCGAGGACGCCGACATCGAGAAACGCGAGATGAAGCTGCACCGCATGATTATCAGGCACGGCAGCCCCTTTATCGGCAAGTCGCTCGGCGACAGCGGCATCCGCGAGCACTACGACTGCATGGTGGTAGGGGTCGAGGAGGGACAGCAGAACCTGACCATGATAACTCCCACACGTCCCTTTGAGCAGGGCGACGTGCTCTGGGTGGTGGGCGAGAGCGAGTCGATAGCGCGCCTGCTCCAGGCATAGGCTGCCCCATACAAACAGAAGGCCCGGAGCAGCGACGGCACGATGCTTACACATCGCCGTCGCCGCTCCGGGCCGGTAGTCTTGGCAGGCAGAGAGGCCATAGCCTATGGTGCCTGACGTAGAGGGCTATCTTACGGCCACCTTAGTACCCTTGACGATATAGATACCTGACGGCACGCTTACGTGCAAGGCCACGCCTGCCTGGGCGATGACATTCCTTACCTGTCTGCCGTCAATGCCGTATATAGCCACCCGCTCTGTCTTGTCGGCAAGGATGACTATCTCGCCCTCGCCGCTTCTTACCGTCATACCGTGCCCTGTCTCAGCATTATCGATACCCACGGTCTTTCCTGCGACATATAAGAACTGCATATTGGCCGGCACCTGGAAATAGCGACCGCTGCCATCAGCCAGCTCCAGCTTGTACATATAATTATCCATGCTTACAAACCTGAACGGGGAGTCGTCAGAATCCATATAACTCATATTAAGAGAGCACAGCATAAAGGCAAATCCAGTCTCGGAGGGGCTCCAGGTCTCCTCGACATATGCCGTGCTTCCGTCGTTAGGCACATTAACAGTCCTATAACCTTTCCAGAACCTCTCGGTGCCGGCAGGATTGGAAGCGCTTATGAAATATCTGACCTCGCCCTCGGCACCTATATTGATAAAGCCCATCCGCACCCTGGCAAAGTTATCGTTTACCTTAGGAGCCTTTACCCTATTGTCGCCATGAAAGGCCCTTTCGGTCTCGTAGTCACCAGGAGTAGCATTCGTCTCCACACTCGTCAGAACCAGCACAGGCTTAATGGCTTTGCCGACCGTGACTTTCTGCACGGGCGAGATGTTCGCGCCCGACGCGTCCTTAAGCCATACATAGGCATCGCCCTCTGCACGGTACTGGAAAGAGCTTACCGTCAGCTGCCGGGTTATCGTAGAGTGGGCGCCCACGACGACATCAAGTGTAGTGGCCTTGTTTCCGGCAGTTTCTTCTTCTGTATCAGACAGCCAGAAGGCTACTTTGCCTACATAGTCATCCTCATCGTCATTGGTCAAGGTAACTTCGAATACGCCTGTGTCATAAGCACGCAACTCGCCTACAGGCTTCAGTGTGGCGCTCAGCATACTCTTGGCCATGGTAAGCTGGGTAGCGGTAGCGGTTACCTTGTACGGAGCCAGTCCGTTGGCGTAAGCACACTTGTGCCAGGTGCTCTCGCCGTTGGCGCAGTAAAGGGCATAGATGGTATAAGTACCGGGAGCCGGGCTCCAGCTGACCTTAGTGGTGAAGAACTGGCCGCCAAGCTGCGCATTGCTGGTAATCTGCCCTATCGGAGTATATCCGCCTTTGCCATCGCTGACACCGTAGGCCAGTTTGCCGACAAAGGAGTCATCGGTGTTGGGAAAGAAAGCATCGCTGATAGTCAGCTGGAACGACCCCGATGTATTCGGGCGTATCCCCTGCGTAATGGCAAAACTCGACGTAAGGCCATCGCGGTCGTACTTGTATGCCTGGACCAGCGGCAAATTGACCAGGGGCTCATCGACAATGCCATTATCAGGCTGCATACCGATAATCATAGTACAGTCCTTGCTATATCCGTCCTCGGCATTGCCAGAGCCGATGCCGCCCTTGTCAGGATTGAGAATAGTGATGTCAAAATAGCCGTCCTGGTTGCCATTCCATCCCCAGTTAATATGATAGAGCCCCTCGCCGTCACTTCCGTCACAAATAAACTGATGTCCGGCATCCGAGGATTGGCCACTGTAAAGAATGGGGCGGCCGGCCTTGAGCTCGTTGTCAATGAGAGTAATCCACTCGGCCAGGCTAAACGACGAGCGATTGAGATAAAGCATAAGGTCTTTGTCATAGCCGAAATAAGTGGCCAGTTCCTTATGGGTGACAATGGCTCCCGAGCTGGCACCATAGTCCATATTGACAGCCTTGCCGCAATGCGACATCAGCTTGGCCACTGCGTCGGCCTCGGCAGTGGTATAGGCCGACCTATACTCAGTCCGCATATTGTCCCAGTCGTAGGTCTGCCCGCTGGTTTCGCCCCGTACGCCAATAGAGTTCGTAGAGGTGACGTAGCTGGGTATGTCGGCTTTCAGTTCTTTAGGATATTTCCAGTAGGCCATGACCTGCGCCATGGCCGTGGCCACACAGCCTGTAGCAGAGCGTTTCCCCACAGCATAGTCGGGACACATATTATTAAAGGGAGTGCCCTGCCCCCAGTGTATGTTAACCAGCGGACTCACCGCAGGTGCCACCGTCGCGCCCCGGCGCTCGTCGAGGGTGCGCCGTGCCCTTTCGTCGCCAGCCTTTACAGCCTCGACCATATTGCTGTACTCCTTTAGGAAATAGGTCATAGCCTCAGGAATCTGGCTCTCATCATAGGTGCCGCTGGCAGAATAGCCCACGATGTCAGGCATACTGTCGTCGCCAGACACGATGGTAAATCCCTTGCCAGCGCCGTTTGGGAACACATAGTAGTTGGCTACTTTTCGCACACCATCAACAACTCCGTTGATGGCTTTAGCCCGGGCCATAGCCTTGCGGTCTACTGTCAGGCCAAGACGGCCTGCCTGGGTTTCGGCGATTTTCTGCGCCTGCTCGAATGTACGTGGCCCAGCCCATGCCGAAAGCGCCACAAAGAGCCCAAGCGCCATTACGAGGAATGGAATTCTCTTCTGCATAAGAAATGATTTTTAGTTATTATTTAGTTTATACCCCGACAAAGTTAATGATTGTCAATGATATAAACAAGCAAAGTCACCGTTTTTTTCACAAAGTCAGAAAACGCGCTGCCCCATGCTGCCCCATCAATACCACTGGACAGCATTGGAGTAGCCGCTACGCTTGTCGTACTTGAGGGCATCGGTAAGCGTGGATGCGTTACAACGGAAGGTGAAGTTGTAGCTGGTGTACGGGGCGAGCACCACCTGGCAACTCATGTTGAAGCAGTGGAGGTCGCGCTGGAGCGAGGCCGTGGTCATACTGATCTTGTGGTTGTCAAAATCATAACCAGAGGAGAAGCTGATGTTCCATCCGTCGCTGATACGCAGGTTGCCACTCAGGTTAACGGTCTGGGTAAACTTGTAGGGATAGCGCATCGTGTTGTAGTTGAACTTCTTCAAGTCCCGGTTCTCGCTCATCGTAACACCGTAGCCCACGGTAAGCGACCAGGGCATAGAGAAGAGCATGTAGCCATCGTCGTCGGTCTGGGCCTTGCCCGTATCTTTCTTTTTCTTGGCACCGCGCTGGCCCTCTATCATGTCATCGTCTACATTACTCTCAATATCGGTGTCCACGCCATCCTTATTCTTACGATTGTAGAAGTCGTCATCGTCTTCCGACTCACCGCCAAACAGCTTGCGCAACTTCTCGGGCGTAAGGGTGAACGAGAAATTCTGCGACATGCCCTGGAAGCGGCCGAAGCGGCCACGGCCCCACTCGGTATGGTTGCCCACATAGGGATTACCGTTCTTATCCAACTCGTAGGCATAAGTGGCAAACACGGCGTGGAGGTTAAAGGTATAGCTCTTCCACCATTTAAGGCGGATATCCACACCCAGGTCGCTCCACTGCTTCTCCTTGGCAGCCATGTTGTACGACATCTGGAGCCCGAAGTTATCAATCAGGCTGAGTTTCTTGTACCCCGTAGAGTCCTTGTCGCTGCGCACCTTCATCTCAAGGTTATTGGCCAGACTGAAGGACAGGCTACCCGTGCGGCCACGGCTTGGGAACCCGAAGGCACTGCCCTCGTAAGGCGAATACTCGACCAGGTCTACGCTGCCGTCGGCATTGGTACGCTGATAAGTCTGATAATAGCCGTAGCGCGACGACCCGAAGTCGGGCGCATAGCTGAAGCTCACCTGTGGGGTTATCACATGGCGGATGGCCTGTACCTTGTCGCCAAACAGTTTGCGGCTCGGGATGTAGAAACCATACAGTTTGGTGCTGGCGCTCATAGAGAAATTCCAGTTGTAGACATTGTGGAACCCATAGACGGTATCGTTCTCCACCTGCTGGGTCTCCTCGTTCCACGAACGGTTTACCTTACGGGTGTACATACGGTCGGTAAAGTTGAAGGACGGGGTGATGTTGATGTAGTTGAACAGCGTAAAGTTGCCCGAGACGGGGATGCTGTGCTGCATGCCGTTGCGCCAGTCCTTGATAAGGTTAGACGATGCCAGCTGGTCCTCCTTGGTGTTGATAGAGTTGGTGAGCTGGCCCGTATAGCTCAGCGCTATCTTCTCATACCAGCGCTGCTTGCCCGCCGCGTTCTTACGCCTGAACGGGTAGAACCTGCTTATCGAGATATTGAGGTCTGGCAGCGTCAGGGCGATAGTCGAGTCGCGCATATTCTGGTTCAGGTTGGCCGTAGAGCTCAGCGTCATACCTATGCTGGAGAACGTGGTACTCCAGTTGACCGACGAGGTACGCGTACTCTGCGTCATGGTCTGCGGGTTGTACATGCTGTTCAGGTTATTGCGCTCATAGCTGCTCGTGGCGAAGTTCACGCTGGCCGAAAGCGAGCTGAAGGGGTTGGCCTTGGCATCCTGCCTGTGGCTCCACTGTATCTTGAAGCTGGTCTGCCGCTGATAGTCGGGCATGCCCTTGTCGCCCGTACGGGTATCCTGGAAACTGGCCAGGAAGCTGCCGCTATACCTGTAGCGTTTACGGTAGTTGGTGGCCATGCTGAGTCCCCACGAGCCCTTGGTGTAGACCTCGCCCAACAGCTTGAGGTCCCACTTGTCGCTCATGGCGAAGTAGTAGCCACCGTCGCGCAGGTAGAAACCGCGGTCGGCCTCGTCGCCATAGCTGGGCATGATGAACCCCGACGAGTAGCTCTTGCTAAAGGGGAAGAAGCCATAAGGGATGGCCAGCGGCAGGGGCACATCGGCCACTACGAGATAAGCCGGGCCGAAGACGACGTCCTTGTTAGGACGCACCTTGGCGCGCGAGAGGGCGATATAGAAGTCGGGGTGCTCGGCGTCGCATGTGGTATAGCGGCCGTGTTTCAGGTAGATGTCGCCGTTGTCATTGCGCTTGGACAGCTCGCTTGACAGGTAGCCCTCCTCCTGGTGAGTATTGACGTTATTGATAAATCCCTTCTTGGTCTTGAAGTTAAAGGACATGGTGTCGCTCTCATAGGTGGTCTCGCCCATGGTGAACACGGGCTTATTGCGTACTCCGCCCTTCTCCATCGAGTCCGGGGTTCCCACGGCGTGTACCAGGCTGCTGTCCATGCTCATGGCTATCCGGTCGCTGTTAAGCTCCATGTTCTCATACTTCACCTTGGCCGAGCCATAGATATAGGCGCGCCTGGTGCGGGCATCGTACACGAGCGAGTCCTCGCCCGAGTAGGTTACCGGAGCGTCAATGCCATTTTTCTTAGAGCGGTTTATGGAGTCCAGGCGTATCGAGTCGTCGACGGCCTTGTTATGGTGATAGACGGCGAGCTGCAGCGAGTCCATCTTGGTGGTGTCGGGCTCCTCGCGCAGTGCCTTAGTGGCTTTCAGGGTATCCTTGACGAGTGCTATGGTGTCTGTCTGAGCCTGCCGGGTCTTTTTCTTGCCCACAGGCATGGCTGTACGGGCCATCACGACAATGACGACCAGGAAGAGCAACGTTATAACCGACTTACTTCTCATCAGAAGTGCAAAGTTAGCTATTTAATATATAATAATGTATGATTTTCCGATTTTTAACGCTCTTCGAAGAGTTTTTTCCAGGCACGGAAACGCTCTACGCCATCGCTTCCGAACTTGGCCAGGCTGTGCTCGGCCTGCTCGTAGCTCTTCTCCTGTTCCAGGTGGCTCTTGGAGTAGAATTTGTCAGCATAGCAGATGAGCTGCTCCTCGAGTGTCTCGGGCAGGAAGTCCTGGGCAGGCAGCGGCAGGTGCTGGGCCAGTATCTCCTCGCGGGTCAGGCCGGCACCGGTATGGCGCTCGCACACGCGGGCATGGCGGGGCAGCCCCTCGGCACGCAGCATGTCGGCCCCTATACGGCCATGGCAGATGTAGGGCTCGCTGCCCATACAGCAGATGGATGGGGCATGGCAGCGCACGATGCCTATGTCGTGGAGCATGGCTGCCTCGATGACGAACTGGCGGTCGAGGCCCATCTCCGGATGGTTATCACAAATACGCACAGCACGCCTCATGACGAGCGTGCTGTGCGTGGTAAGTATATGACGGAGCTCGTTGTGCTCCGGATAGTATCTGTCTATAATCTCATCAATCATCGGCACCGGGACGCTGAATATAAGCTATCACATCGCCCTTGTTGACCTTGCTGCCCTGCTTGGCATTGATCTCGACGAGCTTGCCACCCAGGTCGGCAGGCACTGTGACGAACTCGCCCCAAGGAGCCTGGATGTAGCAGAACACATCGCCCTCCTGGTACTCCTTGCCGATAAACGGCTCGACAGCAGGAGCGGCCTCGCCGTCGCCCTGGAACTCCCAGAAGAGCTGTCCCTTGACGGGGCTGACGATGGCGTCGGCCTTGGCGTGCTTAAAGGCTGCCAGCTGTTCGGCGCTGAGCTGGCTTCCGAGCTTGGCGTCCTTGGCTTTCTGCAGGTCGGCCAGGAAGTTCTTCTTAGCCTGGCCGCTGCGGTAGTTGCGATACTGCTCGGGGTGCATGGCCAGCTCGAAGAGTTCCTCATCGTCCTGTCCGTAGTCCCATCCGTTCTCGTCCATCTCCTTGCGGAAGTCGTCGAGGGCATCGGTAAGCAGTGTATGGGCGTCTACATCGGTAAACTCGCGGCCCTGCTTCTTGGCCAGCTCTACCAGCTCGGGGGCTATGGTGCCTGGTATCTTGCCGCTCTTGCCCAGTATCATGCCCCACATGGCCTCGTCCATCATTACGAAGCGTCCCTTGCCCTGCTCGATGGTGAGCAGGTTCATCAGGGCTATGTTCTTGGTGTACTGGCTGAACGGGGTTACCAGGGGTGGATAGCCCACACGTGGCCATACGTACTCTACCTCGTCGAAGAGCTTGATGAGCAGGTCGTCCATAGACAGCTCGGGCTCGCCCTTCTTCTTGCGTATGTTGTTGATGGTCTGGCGCATGCCGCCCAGGTCGGCCATCATGCTGCCCATCATTCCGCCGGGCAGGCCGCAGCCTAAGAGCAGCGAGCTCATTATCTTGTTCTGCGGGTTGATGAAGTATCCGAGCCAGTCGTCTATGAACTCCTGTGTCAGGGCACGTGCCTGCATGTAGGCGCTCATGTTGATCTCGGGCACGTCAAAGCCCTCGTTCTTGAGCATGCTTATCACCGAGATAATGTCCGGGTGTACCTTGCCCCAGGACAGCGGCTCGATGGCCGTGTCTATGATGTCGGCGCCATTGTTGCACACCTCGAGTATGCTGGCCATCGACAGTCCGGGGCCAGAGTGTCCGTGGTACTGGATGATGATGTCGGGATGCTTCTCCTTGATCATCCTGGTCAGCTGGCCCAGGAAGGCGGGCTGGCCGATGCCTGCCATATCCTTCAGGCATATCTCCTCGGCACCGGCGGCTATCAGCTCGTCGGCTATATTGCTGTAGTAGTCGAGTGTATGTACCGGCGAGTTGGTTATACACAGTGCGCACTGGGGTATCATGCCGCCTTCCTTGGCCCACTTGATTGAGGGCTTGATGTTGCGCACGTCGTTCAGACCGTCGAAGATACGGGTAATGTTGGTTCCCTGCTTGGCCTTGACCTTGTACATCAGTGCGCGCACGTCGTCGGGGACGGGGTACATACGCAGGGCGTTCAGGCCGCGGTCGAGCATGTGGGTCTGTATGCCGGCATCGTTGAAGGGCTTACAGAAGGCGCGGACTGCCTCATTGGGGTTCTCGCCAGCCAGGAGGTTCACCTGCTCAAAGGCGCCGCCGTTGGTTTCTACACGGCTGAAACAACCCATGTCAATGATAACAGGAGCTATACGGGCCAGCTGGTCCTTGCGGGGCTGGAACTTGCCTGAGCTCTGCCACATATCTCTGTACACGAGACTAAACTTGATTTTCTTTTTCATATTTCTGATTATTATAATTCCGTTAGAGTTATCTGATTTGCAAAATTAGACAAAAAAAATCAATTACCCGATGATTACCCGTATTTTTTAGCTTTTTATTGCTGTCCCCGGAGCCCTCTGCGCTGCAGTCCAGCCCATCGCCCGCAGCCGACTAACGGTCTGGCCACTGTGCAGCATGACACCTTATTATATATAAAGGGACTCTGAAAAGTAAAAAGGTAAAAGGGTAAAGGGGCAAAAAGTGGTCTCCTGTGCGCTGGCGCAGACTTCCGGCCTGCTAATGCCGACAGACTATCCGCCACCGCTCATCGTAAAGATTTTTCGGAGAATGTATAAATATACATTTTCGGCCTTCCGGTATCGGGCGGGGGCTTTTCGGCCTCCTATAATTTGTCTGTACACTCGCCGAGGTGGTGGCGATGGCAAAAAGAGGCGTTTTCCGAGCACCCGGAAACCGTCATTTTTTTGCTCGCGATGGTCATTAGAATCGTAATGACCATCGCGAGCAAAAAAATGACCATCGCGGTGACCCTGAAAACCGACCTCTTTAGTGACTAAAACAGCGGCGAAAAAGGTGCCAAACGCCCCCATTTTGTAAAAGTCTGTTACTTTTTCGGCCCTCACGACACCTCGAAAAGGCTCCGATGGCCTCAAAAGCCGCCCTGGTTTGTCGAAAAAATCCGGAATTTACGCCCCGAAAAAGGGCCGTTACAACTGTATATTTATACATTTTCGCCGCGCGTTTTGCATAAATATACAGTCGCGTGTAAAGGTTTTTCGGCATTTTTAGCCATGACTACAACTGCGACAGATGCCATGCCATGCCCCATGACAGTCACAGCCCCACCGCCACTACTCAATCAGGACGCACGCATGACGGCAGGGGGCGTCCCCGCGTACAGCGCATTGTCCGCGAGGGAGCCGCTGCTCTGCCAGAGACGAAAAACAGCCACTCTTTTCCCGTCTTGTCTTCGGCTTGCGCCTTTACGCCTGTCACTGCGGAGGCAGCCGGCAGCCAAATACTGCAAATCGAAAAATTCCTCGACTTTTTCTTTGCAGCATCTTCGGCTTGCACCTTTACGGCCACGGCCATGAAGGTAAGCTGCGCCTCGGAAATAAAAATAAATGCGATTTATTTTGTATTTCGCTCGGCTTGCACTACCTTTACGGCTACCGCCATGAAGGTAGGCGGCGCCTCGGAAATAAAAACAATAAATTATTTTGTATTTCCCTCGGCTTGCACTACCTTTACGACTACCGCCATGAAGGTAGGCGGCGCCTCGGAAATAAAAACAATAAATTGTTTTGTATTTCGCTCGGCTTGCACTACCTTTGCAAAGAGATAAGACAAAGACTAAGAACTATATGATAATGAGAAATAAACTTATGGCCATGGCGCTTGCCGTGCTGGCCATAGCCGTAACGGCCTGCAAGGGCGACCTGGCAGAGCCACCCGCAGTCCACAAGGGCCCATCGACCGACGAGCTGAAACTCAAGGGCGACAAGACGGTGTACGGACTGGCCTGCGACGGATGTACAGACTCGGTAGTACTGCTCTTGCCCAACGACGGAAGCGACCCCATCAAGTACAATGTCATCGACGCTACCCGGCGAGGCAAGATTATGGGGCAGCTCAAGGTGGGCGACTGGATAGGAGTGGTCGTCAACGAGCGAGACCCCAAGGTGGCCGACATGGTGATAGACCTGGACCAGCTCAAGGGCATCTGGTGCTACATAGTGATGCCTAAGCTGAAGGACTATGACTCCATGAGCGAGCGGCTACAGCGCCGCATCATGCGCAACATGCCCGACTCGGTCAAGGAGACCTATCTTATCCCGCGCGAATACGGCTTCTGGATGAAGCGGCAGTGGGCGTGCCAGAGCGTAGGATACATGCGCGAACAGACGTCGCTGGAAGAAGAGAGCCCCGTGGTATATCCGCCGTTAGGGTTCTTCACCGCCTGGCACATCTGGAACGGCAAGCTGGTCATTACCAGCGGCACCCCCAAGTTTACCAAGGACAACAAGCTCACGATAACCGACCTCGTCAACGACACCTGTACCATAGAATACTTCAAGGGCGACTCGCTGGTGCTGTCGAGCGAGGGCATATCGCGCAGCTATTATCGCAAGAGCAACATCGACGATATCAACAAGCGCGCCAAGGCCATCGCCGAGACCCAGGCCAAGAAGGCGCTCAAGGATGCCACTTCAGCCCAATAGCCCCGACAGGCACTACGACAGACGCCGCATGGACTGCTCATTTCCATGCGGCGTCTGTCGTCTATACAGGTAGCCCCGGCGGGCGGGCTGCTACCGGTCCAGGTCGTGGTTCATAAAGCGGTGCTCGGCCAGCTGCTCGTACTTGGTGCCGGGCTTGCCGTAGTTGGCATAGGGGTAGATGCTGATGCCCCCGCGAGGGGTAAACAGCCCCGTCACCTCTATATACTTAGGCTCCATGAGCCTGATGAGATCCTTCATGATGATGTTGACACAGTCCTCGTGGAAGTCGCCGTGGTTGCGAAAGCTGAACAGGTACAGCTTGAGGCTCTTGCTCTCCACCATCTTGACATCAGGAATGTAGCTGATGCGAATCTCGGCAAAGTCGGGCTGTCCTGTAATAG
>CAKPRX010000064.1 GCA_934183135.1 uncultured Prevotella sp. | reverse complement strand
ATATATAATGCCAGCTTTATTTATGCCATATAAGCCTTTTTCTTATCTCCTATCTATGCATTTAACGGAAGAACCCTAAAAAGGCGCCCGACGTCCCCATTTTGTAAAAGGCTGTTACTTTTGCGGCCCTCGCAATGGCCCGAAACGGCCCCGATGACCCCAAAAACCGTCCTGGTTTGTCGAAATTTTCTGGAAAATATGCCCCGTAAAGCGGCTGTTACGGCTGTATATTTATACAAAAACGCCTCGACTTTTGCATAAATATACAGCCGTGTGTAAAGGTTTTTCTATGGTTTATGCCACGGCTATAACGTTGATGGGGGCCATGACACTCATGGCGGAGACCCAAGCCCCGCGCGACACGGCAGGAGAGAGCCGGGCCGCCGCCCCCCCGTGGCGAGCGGTTCGGGCCACCGCTCGCGCGCACCACCCTATCCCGCCGGCCGCTTAGACGATGGTGAGGCCCAGGCGGTCTACAAGCTTGTCTATGGCCGGGTTGGCCCTGCGCATGGTGTCCAGCACCTCGCCCTTAGTGGGAATACGTTTCTTCTCGGCAGGTGCGGCCACCCGTACGGCAAGCGTCAGCTGGTCATTGGCCAGCGCTATCTGCAGCGTGCGCTCGATACGGCCCTTGATGTCGGCTATCTGCCTGCCCAGGATATAATTGTCGGCCACCACCTCTACCGCGGGATAAGCGAGGATTCTCGGCTCGATGTTCTTGAGCCGCATGGCCAGTCCACGCATGGCCGGCGGCATGCGGTTGCACATACTGCGCCACTCCAGGCTCAGCTGCCCTTCGTCAAATTCGGCGGGCGCTGTCTCGGGGGCACTCAGCTCGGCTATAGGCTCGTCGGCCGCCTGGCCCGGAGCCTGCTGCTTGCCTTTGAGGATAGACCCAAACGACAGAGAGGAGTGCAGGCGTATGCCCTTAACCGGTATCTTAGGAGCCGGGGCCGGCTCGGGGGTGCTTGTCAAAGGCTGTACAGGCTCCCTGTGGGCCGCCGCCTTTGACGGGCGGGCCACAGGTTTCTCAGCCACGGCCACCTGCTTGGCCGTTTTAGGCTGCGAAGCTGTAATATGCTGAAACAGGGATTTCAATCGCTTAGGGCTACGCCCCGCGGCAGGCGTGTCGTCGGGCTGTGTTATCTGCGCCACCTCTATCAGCGTCAGCTCGGCCAGCAGCCGCTTGTTGCTGCTCTGACGGTAGTTGACATCACACTGGTTGAGTATGCGGAGCGCCCTGTAGAGGAAGGGTATCGTACACTTCTGGGCCTGGGCAGCATAGCGTTCCTGCTGTTGGCGGCTCACCTCGAGGAGCGGCAGCGTGGCCGGGTCGCGCGCCATGAGCACATTGCGTACATGGCTGGCCAGCCCAGTGATGAGCAGTCCGCTGTCAAAACCCTTGGCCAGTATCTGGTTAAACAGCACCATGATATCGGCCACCTTGTTCTCCAGGGCCAGGTCCACTATGTTGAAGTAGTAGTCACTGTCCAGGATATTCAGGTCCTCGAGCACCTTCTTGTAGGTTATGTCGCCCTGGCTGAAGCTGGCGGCCTGGTCAAAGATAGACAGCGCGTCGCGCATGCCGCCGTCGGCCTTCTCGGCTATCATGTGCAGCGCCTCGTCCTCGGCCTTGATGCCCTCCTTCTCGGCCACCATCCGCAGATGGTTTACGATACCGGGCACCGTCATACGCTCGAAGTCGTAAATCTGGCACCGGCTGATGATGGTGGGCAGTATCTTGTGCTTTTCGGTCGTGGCCAGGATAAAGATGACATGGGCTGGCGGTTCCTCCAGGGTTTTCAGAAAGGCGTTGAACGCCGCCGTGGACAGCATGTGAACCTCGTCGATGATAAACACCTTATAGCGACCCACCTGAGGGGCTATACGGGTCTGCTCCATGAGCGCCTTGATATTCTCGACCGAGTTGTTGCTGGCCGCGTCAAGCTCGAAGATGTTGTACGACCGCTGCTCGTTAAACGCCCGGCAGCTCTCGCACTCGTTACAAGCCTCGCCGTCGGCCGTGGGGTGCATACAGTTAATGGCCTTGGCGAATATACGCGCACAGGTGGTTTTGCCTACACCGCGTGGACCGCAGAAGAGGTAGGCGTGAGCAAGTTTTCCACTACGCACCGCGTTCTTCAGCGTGGTGGTGAGGGCCGACTGACCCACAACCGAGTCAAAGGTCATGGGCCTGTACTTTCTTGCCGATACAATGTATTCTTCCATACCTATATATATAATAATGTGTATCTGTCTGACCGTTGCGGGCTCTCTGCTCACAGTTATTTGTCACGTGGCAGCCCTCAGGGTGGCGCCCGCCGTTATCCGGCTTCCGCCCGGGCGGTCAAGAAAAGTTCTCCTTTATGCAAAAGTAACTAAAAAAGTCGAAAATTTCAATTATATTGATTATTTTTGCAAACAGAATTACAGATTATGGTTTTTCGCAGACAAGTTATAGGCAATCTACTGAGCCACTACAAGTACCTTATCGTAGTGGTACTCGGCATCCTGATGGTTGGCGTGTTAGGCGACAACAGCTTCAGGAAGCGCATACAGTATAGCCTGCAGATTGACGACCTGGAGGACGAGATAGACAAGTACAACGCCCAGAACGAGCACGATGCGAAAAAACTGAAAGAACTGAGACAGAACCCTAAAGCCATCGAGAAAGTGGCCCGCGAACGTTATTTTATGAAGACCGACAACGAGGACATTTTTGTACTTAGCGATGACGAGAAACCCATTAACGATGATGAAAAAACTCAATAACTGGCAGAACGCCCTGTACCTCATCGGCGGCCTAATGATGGTCGTCGGCGCCGGATGTTACTGCTTCCTGCTGGCACGCGAGGTCGTGTGCTGGCTCTTCCTGGTCGGTGCCTGCCTGTTTGCCGTCATGCAGATGATGCAGACCTACGAGGGCCGCGAGCTGGCCATCCGCCGGCTCAAGCGCATACAGAACTTCGCCGATATATGCTTCATTATATCCGGCATGCTCATGGTCGACTCTGTTTACAACATCATTCTGCCCCTGTTTGACAGCAAGGACGGAGCCGGTTACTACACCTATATACAATATGTGTACAACAAGTGGGTCATACTGCTGCTCATAGCGGCGCTGTTAGAGCTATACACCACCCATCGGCTTGACGCAGAGTTGAAGAAATTAAAAAATACTTAAAAGTAGGTACTCATCATTTAAATTGAATGAAAAAACAGCGGTAGTTCGGCAATCCGTGTTATCTTTGTAGTGCTTACGGTACAGCCCCGCATTGCCACGGCAACCAGGCTGACCACGCTCCCGGCAGGCTATGTCGGTAATAAAAAATGAACTAAAAGCTATTTATGAATAAAGTCTTATACACCTTTATCGCTCTGTTGACGCTTACATCATGTGCGAGTTCGTTTGACATCCAGGGAACCTCTAATATATCTACCCTGGATGGCCGTAAACTATACCTGAAGGTACTTGCCAACAACGAGTTCAAGAATATGGACTCCTGTGATGTCGTTCACGGCAAGTTCTCATTCACCGGAACGGTAGACACCGTCCGCATGGCCAACATCTTTATGGATGACGAAAGTGTAATGCCCATCGTACTCGAAGCAGGCGACATTACCATCAAGATAGACAACACCCAGCAGGTGGTGAGCGGCACCCCGCTCAACGACAAGCTCTTCCAGTTTGTCAAGAAATACAACCAGATCAAAAATCAGCAGGCCGACTTGGTTCACCGCCATGACCAGGCCATTATGAACGGCAACGACATGAGCGTGGTCAACGCCCAGCTCAACGCCAGGGCCGAGAGCCTGACCCAAGAGGAAGACCGGCTGGTTACCAACTTCGTTACCGACAACTTCGACAACGTCCTCGGGCCTGGCGTGTTCTTCATGGTTACCATTGGCAACGAGTACCCCATCCTTGACCCTTGGATCGAGGACATTATGAGCAAGGCCACCGACAAGTTCAAGAACGACCCCTACGTTAAGGACTACTATGCCAAGGCTCAGGAGAACCAGCAGATTATGACAGGCATGAAAGAGATGCCGGTACAGGCTCCGCAGCAGCCTATACAAGCTGCGCCCACGCCCAACGAACTGGCACAGCCGGGGGAAGGCAAATAACAAGCACCTATGTCAACACTCATTTTTGGAGGAACCATCGTCAATGAGGGCAACACGTTCTGCGGCTCGCTGCTCATTGACAGAGACCGGATAACAGAGATATTCAGAGACGGCGAAGCACCCCGTGGCACCTATACAGATGTGATAGATGCCACGGGATGTTTCGTATTGCCAGGCGTGATAGACGAGCACGTCCATTTCAGAGAGCCGGGACTCACCCAGAAGGCCGACATCGAGAGCGAGAGCCGTGCCGCAGCCTACGGAGGGGTCACCTCGTACTTCGACATGCCCAACACCGTGCCGCAGACCACCACGCTCGAAGCCCTGGATGCCAAGTTCGACCTGGCCAGCGCCAAGAGCCATGTCAACTACAGTTTCTTCTTAGGGGCCACGGCTGCCAATACCGCCCTGTACAGCCAGGCCGACGCCCACCGCATCCCCGGCATCAAGCTCTTCATGGGCGCCTCGACGGGCAATATGCTGGTTGACGGGGCCGATGCCCTGGCCACTATTTTTGACCGATGCGCCCAGTTGGGCTTGCCCCTGATGACCCACTGCGAGGACACCGCCATCATCAACCAGAACATGGCCAAGGCCAAGGAGCAGTACGGGGCCGACCCCGCCATAACCCTTCATCCACAGATACGTAGCGCCGAGGCATGCTGGGCGTCGACGGCCAAGGCCGTAGCCCTGGCCCGACAGTTTGGCACCCGCCTGCACGTGGCCCATGTTACTACGGCCCGCGAGCTGACCCTCTTTGGCCATGACCCGCTCATCACGGCCGAAGCCGTGATAGCCCACCTGCTATTCACCGATGCCGACTACACCGCGCTGGGAACTCTCATCAAGTGCAATCCTGCCGTGAAGACCGCTGCCGACCGCGCCGCTCTGAGAGAGGCGCTTACCGGCGGTGCCATCTACACCGTGGCCACCGACCATGCCCCTCACCAGGCAGCCGACAAGCAGGGCGGATGTGCACGGGCAGCCTCGGGCATGCCCATGATACAGTTCTCACTGCCCGCCATGCTCGAGCTGGTAGATGGCGGCGTGCTCAGCATAGCCCAGGTGGTCAGTCTGATGTGCCACCACCCTGCCCAGCTGTTCTGCGTGCGCGACCGCGGCTATATCCGCCAGGGCTACAAGGCCGATATAACCATTGTGAAGCCCCACTCGCCCTGGACAGTAACACCAGAGGTGATACAGAGCAAGTGCGGATGGAGCCCGCTCATGGGGCACAGGTTCGACTGGCAGGTACAGTCCACACTGTGCAACGGCCAGTTGGTCTACCACCAAGGCGAGTTTGACGCGGCCAGTCGTGGCGAGGCCATCTTATTCAGATAGACCCATGATAGCCCGCATACTGATACCGATGCTACTGCTGATAGTGCTGCCCGATGTCTATCAGTGGTTACACTCCGTCCGCCGGCGCCGTTACCCCTGGTGGGAACGCCTGCTATGGCTGCTACCCGGCCTGGCCATGACCGTATTTACGGTGGTGCTGGCCACCACGCACAACTTTGTACCCACCGACTTCTACTGGATACGGCTCTACATAGCCTTGGTGGGAGTGTACGTACTGCCCAAGTTTCTGTATGTACTCTGCTCGGCCGTGGGTACTATGATATGCCGATGGCGGCACAGCCACCAGAACTGGGGGCGACTGGTGGGCATACTGCTCTGCGGCGCCCAGCTTTTCGTCTTCGTCTACGGCTATACCATAGGGTTCTCGCATATCGAGGTTCGCCATGTAGACTTGTATGTAGACCGTCTGCCGAGCCGCTTCGACGGTTTCCGCATAGCTCTCTTCTCTGATGCCCACGTGGGAACGTACATACACCGTCACCGCGACATTCTGCGGCGGGCTGTCGACAGTCTGAACGCGCAGCGGGCCGACATTATCTGTTTTGCGGGCGACCTCCAGAACGCCCTCCCTACCGAGATTACACCTGTAGCACCCCTGCTGAGCCGCCTACACGCCCGCTATGGCGTGTACTCGGTCTTGGGCAACCATGATTACAGCATGTATGCCGACGGTTCGGCCTCTGAGAAAGCCTATCACCGGCGGCAGACTATAGAGATACAGCAGCGCATGGGCTGGCAGGTGCTGCGCAATGAGCACCGGGTCATCCGGATAGGGGCCGACTCGATATTCGTAGCCGGCATGGAGAACGATGGCGAGCCGCCGTTCCCGGCCCTGGCCGACGCGCGGGCCACCATGGCCGGCATACCCGCCGGGGCGTTTACCGTGATGCTCGAGCACGACCCCTCGTCATGGACGCGCACCATACTGCCCCTTACCCAGGCCCAGCTCACCCTGAGCGGACATACGCATGGCGGTCAGCTGCAGATAGGCCACCTGCGCCCCACCCAGCTACGCTATCGCCACGACTTAGGGCTGTACCACCAGGCTGGCCGCTACCTCTATGTGTCGGCCGGACTGGGCGGCGTGGTTCCTTTCCGCTTCGGCGTGGCTCCTGAAGTAACCCTCATCACCTTACATCAT
Source organism: uncultured Prevotella sp. (assembly GCA_934183135.1). Taxonomy (GTDB): domain Bacteria; phylum Bacteroidota; class Bacteroidia; order Bacteroidales; family Bacteroidaceae; genus Prevotella. The sequence continues at coordinate 5,910 of CAKPRX010000064.1, read as the reverse complement.
AGACACCAATGAAGTATCTGTACTATTGTTACCAGCTTGTCATCGTGCTACCACTCTTCGCGGTGGCATCAGTCATCACATCGGCGACCACCATCATCGGGTGCATCGTGGGCAACGGCCATTTCTGGGGCTACTATCCCGGCAAGTGGTGGTCGCGCCTGGTAGTGAGCCTGCTCCTGCTGCCTGTCAGGGTCGAGGGGCGGCAGCACTTGCAGCGCGGCCAGTCGTATGTCTTCGTGAGCAACCACCAGGGAGCCTTCGACATCTTCCTGATTTATGGTTATCTGAACCGCAACTTCAAGTGGATGATGAAACGCAGCCTGCGCAAGGTTCCCTTTGTCGGTATCGCGTGCGAGTATGCCCACCACATCTTCGTGGACAAGCGCGGGCCGAGCAAGATACGCGAAACCTACGACCGGGCACGGGCTACCCTGCGCGAGGGGATGTCGTTAGTGGTGTTTCCCGAGGGCGCGCGCACCTTTACGGGTCACATGGGCGTGTTCAGGAGGGGCGCCTTCATGCTGGCCGACGAGTTGCAGTTGCCCGTGGTACCCCTTACCATCAACGGGTCGTTCGACGTGCTGCCCCGCATGCGCGACGGCCGCTTCGTGAGCTGGCACAGGCTCTCGCTGACCATCCACGAGCCTATCTGGCCCACGGGCAAGGGCATAGAGAATGAGAAGCAGACCATGGACAAGGCTTACCGGGCCATCATGGACGGCCTGGTGCCCGAATACCAGGGCTACGTAGAGAACAGCGACCAGTAAGGTAAGGGAGGAAAAGATAAAAGCGTAAACAGCGCTGATGACAGGCCGGGGCCTTGCCATCAGCGCTGTGCCTATATATATAATAAGGTGAGGCGAGGTTATGACGAGGCTACGCCAGGGGGGCTATGGCTATGTTTCTTGTTCTCACAGGGTGAGAAAAAAAATATACAGGAAAATTTGGCAGGTTGTGCTAAATTTTCTAACTTTGTGTTATCTTATTACAATCAAACCTAAAAAAAAGCTATTTTATGAAGAAACTTTTACTTTGTGTAGCAGCCCTGATGGGCTATGTGTCTGCCAGCATGGCAGCCAACGTCTCGATTACTATCGGAGCAACTGGCGTAAGCGTAGTGTCGCCCACGGCATCGTGCGACTTTACCAACTCAGAGGTGCGGGCCTTCATCGTTACCGGAGCCAGCGGCAGCACGATTACCGTGAAGCAGGTCAAGAAGGTACAGGCCGGCACCACCATCATAGTGGCAGCCCCCGAAGGCAGCTACAGCGTGCGCAATGTGTCGGGAGGTGTCTTTGACGACGTGGCAGGCAACAAGCTGGCCATGGTGGCCAAAGACCAGAAGATAGCCGCCCAGGGCGAGCGTGGACTGTTAGAGTCTGTCGCTCAGATCAAGGCCAGCTCCTGCGGTCTGGACAACTGCTTCAACATGATAGACTTCTCCTCGGTCGACACATACAACTTGGCGCTGAGCAACCTTATAGACGGCAACCGCGCCTCTACTTTCAGCACTGTATTTGCCGATGCCACGAAGGAGGCAGTAGCCGATGGCGGCAGCGCACCCTTCGCCCACATCCAGGTAGACCTGCTCAAGGCTTACAATGGGGTAACCTTCAAGTTTATAGGCCGCACGGGCGACTGGCCCGACAACCCCACCGACATGGAGGTGTACGGTACCAACGACGCAGCCGCCTTCAGCGTGGTAGACCTTACCAAGAACACCTCGGCATGGACCAAGGTGGCCACACTGAGCAACATGGTAACACTGAGCGCCAAGACCAAGATGTCCGAGTACTACGTGTCGCCCAAGCTGACAGGCAACTACCGCTATCTGCGCTTCGTGGTGACCAACTCGCAGCTCTTCAAGAACGGTATCCGCACTGACAGCCACAAATACAAGAACATCATAGGCTATGAGTATGGCGATATTCAGGTATGCAGTGACGAGAAGACCAACACCTACGTCTTCAACACGAACAAAGGCCAGTTCGAGAAACTGTCGGCCGACGTTACCGCTCCGTCAGAGTTGGCTTATATCCAGGTGTACGGCGCCACAGCTTCCAGCCTGAACCTCTCGGCCATCACCGCCATCGACCAGATTACCACCAGCGGCACCCAGACGGGCGACGATGCCTACTACGATCTGACAGGCCGCCGCGTAAGCACTCCCGCAGCAGGCGTGTACATCCACCAGGGCAAGAAGGTGGTTATCAAGTAAGCAGCACACGCTGCACCCCGTGGCTGCCAGTCAGCCCCTAACTATCACGGCCCGCCGTACTGCATCTCCATGCAGTGTGGCGGGCCGTTGCCGTATGGTGTAGATGGGTGTTATGCTGTAACCATCCCCCACTGCTCCTCAAGAAACAGCAATGGGCAGCCAAACACGAGTCTCCATGACGTCACCGCAGGACAATTAGTTATTTCGGCAGCTCCATTTCCCGCTTGCGAACGGGTCTTTGGAGTTACAACGGATGCCACTGGCAGGACAGAAGCTATTTCCAATGTGTGGGGAACAGCTCCCCTGGTCGCATTTTGACGATCGACAGCATGGTGGCGCTACTCTCATCGGGCTGCCAATCGGAAGCACCATAGCCTCTGCCACGGCAGAAACAGCAAAAAACCTTTACACACTACTGTATATTTATGCAAAACGCGAGGCAGTTTTGCATAAATATACAGTCGTAACGGCTGCTTTTAGGGACATAATTTCCAGTTTTTTTTGGCAAACCAGGACGACTTTCGGGGCCATAGGGGCCGTTTCGGGGCATGGTGAGGGCCGCAAAAGTAACAACATTTTACAAAACAGGGGCTATTTACGCCTGTTTTGCCGCTATTTTCGGCTCTGGCGAGGTCGGTTTTCGGGGGCACCGCGACGGTCATTTTGGCGCTCGCGATGGTCATTACGATTCTAATGACCATCGCGAGCGAAAAAATGACGGTTTTCGGGTAGTCCGAAAATTGCCGTTTTCGCCACCGTCACCACCCCTGCGAGCGTACAGACAAATTATGAAAGGCCGAAACGCCCCCACCCGATGCAGAAAGACCGAAAATGTATATTTATACATTTTCAGAAAAATCTTTACGATACCTGCCTGCGTATTATCCGCGCCTTCAGCCCCACGTCCAGGCCCACCGCCCCCGATAGAGAGGCCAAGGAGCCGGCAGACAGCCAGGCCGCGGGCCACAGGCAGAAACAAAAAGAGGGCTGGCCCCAATTAAGAGACCAACCCTCGCAACAGTTAATCCATCAACTACTTCACTTCGATGTGCTTAACATTGTCTTTCACGGCAGATGGGGCCACTTTAGGAAGCTCTATCTCAAGGACGCCGTCGCTAACCTTAGCGCCGATCTTCTCGCGGTCAACATTATCAGGCAGCTGATAGCTCTGCTGATAGCTGCTGTACGAGAACTCGCGGCGCAGATAGTGTTCCTTCTTGTTCTCATCCTTATTCTCAGCCTTGCTCTCAATGGCCACGTTCAGGTAACCGTCCTTGTCTATGTTCATGTGTACCTGCTCCTTCTTCAAGCCAGGCGCGGCGACCTCCATGACATAAGCCTTTTCGTTTTCCTTCACGTTGACAGCCGGGGCAGTAGCATTGGCGCGAGCCACGACATCGGTATCAAAGAAATTGTCATCAAACCAATTATTCAACCAATTCATTGAGTTATTTCTACGAACTAACAACATAATTAATCCTCCTGTTTTTTAATTTTTATCGTTTATCTTTCGAGCGCCCCGGGCTTGCTCTGGAGGTTCTTGTGCCTCCTCGGTGTTGCCCTCGGCGTTCACTATGACATTATGCAATAGACATGCCCATCCCGGCGATGGTGACAATCTGTCAGCCAGACGCGCCAGAATGACAGGTTAAGCCAATATTTTTAAGCATTGCTGCCAGGGTAACGGCCCCGATGGCACCGGCGATGCCCGCAGCAGCTTACATTATGTCGGCAGCCATGGGCACGGGCAGGGATGCCCTCATGTAAGGGGCCGGAGAAAATATCTGCACTTTTATTTTGTTTTGCGCCCGATTTATGGTAATTTTGTCAGTGATAAGTACATTAAACCCAAAAGACAATGAAAATAGTAGACCGCTTTTTAAGCTATACAAAGTTTGATACACAGTCGGCCGAAGACTCGCAGACTGTGCCGAGCACTCCCAAGCAGCTGATATTTGCCAAATATCTGAAAGAAGAGCTGGAGAGCGAGGGCCTGGCCGATGTAGAGATGGACGAGATGGGCTACATCTACGCCACGCTGAAGGCCAACACCAAGAAGCGCATACCCACCATAGGCTTTATATCGCACTATGACACCAGCACCGACTGCAGCGGGGCCAACATCAAGGCGCGCATCGTCAAGAACTACGACGGAGGCGACATCGTGCTGTCAGAGGGCATCGTGTCGTCGCCCAAGAAGTTTCCCGAGCTGCTGGACCACCGCGGCGAGGACCTCATAGTGACCGACGGCACCACGCTGCTGGGCGCCGACGACAAGGCGGGCATAGCCGAGATAGTACAGGCCATGTGCTACCTGCGCGACCACGACGAGATAAAGCACGGCGACATACGCATAGCCTTCAACCCCGACGAGGAGATAGGCATGGGTGCCCACCACTTCGACGTCGAGAAGTTCGGCTGCGAGTGGGCATACACCATGGACGGCGGCGACATCGGCGACCTGGAATACGAGAACTTCAACGCCGCCGGTGTCAAGGTGTACATCAAGGGAGTAAGCGTACACACGGGCTACGCCAAGGGCAAGATGGTCAATGCAAGCCGCCTGGCCTGCGAGTTTAACAGCCACATCCCCGAGACCGACATCCCCGAGACCACCGAGGGCTACCAGGGATTCTACCACCTGCTCGGCATAGAGAGCCACACCGAGGGCGCCAAGCTGAGCTATCTGATACGCGACCACGACCGCGAGAAGTTTGAGGACCGCAAGCAGTTCATAGAGAAGATAGCCCAGGAGATGAACCAGAAGTATGGAGAGGGCACCGTAAGGGTAGAACTGAAGGACCAGTACTACAACATGAAGGAGAAGATAGACCCCAACATGCACGTAATAGACATCGTGCTCAAGGCCATGCAGCTGGCAGGCGTCACCCCCAAGGTAGAGCCGATACGCGGAGGCACCGACGGCGCGCAGCTGAGCTTCCGCGGACTGCCCTGCCCCAACATCTTCGCCGGGGGAGTGAACTTCCACGGGCCATACGAGTTTGTCTCGGTCCAGGTGATGGAGAAGGCCGTCGAGGTCATTACCCACATCTGCGAGATAACGGCAGCCTACAACGACTAAGCGACATACGCATACTGCCCCGGCCCTCGCCGGGGCAGTATTTTTTTATTCACATTAACCCCAAAGACTATGGCTGAACTACCCGCACTGGTCAAGGACCTGGCCCTCATCCTGGTGGTGGCCGGCGGAGTGACCCTGCTGTTCAAGCGGCTACGCCAGCCGCTGGTACTGGGCTACATTGTGGCCGGATTTCTGGTTTCGCCCCACATGCCGTACACCATGTCGGTGATAGACAAGGGCGACGTGCAGACCTGGGCCGACATAGGCGTCATATTCCTGCTCTTCTCATTAGGGCTGGAGTTCTCCTTTAAGAAAATACTCAAGATGGGCATGGCCCCGGTCATCGCGGCCCTCACCATCATCTTCTGCATGATGGTCACGGGCACCCTTACGGGGCACCTGTTTGGATGGACACGCACCGACTGCATCTTCCTTGGCGGCATGCTGGCCATGTCGTCTACCACTATCATATACAAGGCGTTCGACGACCTGGGGCTGCGCCAGCAGAAGTTTGCCGGCCTGGTTATGAGCGTGCTGATACTCGAGGATGTCATGGCCATCGTGTTGATGGTCATGCTGTCGGCCTTTGCCACGGGCGCCAACCCCGACG